>CAZMOW010000017.1:0-38397 GCA_964567975.1 uncultured Anaerolineales bacterium
GGGATCAGACGCCCGCATTGGCTGTCGGCGGCGCTGTGTAGGGTCGGGCTGGCGACGAAGGGGACGCGCGCCGCCATAAATAGACGGCGCTGGCTATAATGAAACCAGCACCAGCTCTTCAGGCTGGTGCGACAAAGTAGAGACGTCCCGCCGGGACGTCTCTACGATCATACGATCTTTTTCCCGTACACCTTCATGGGGGTGTGGTGGATGGCGCGGTAGCCGTCGGCGGCGTCGGACGCCGTGGGCACCGAGGCCTCGTCGGGCTTGTCCGAGATGCCAAAGACCAGCACGCCCCGGGCGGCCAGGGCCCCTGCCACCTCGGCCACCTCGGCGGTAAGGACGATCTCGCTTTCCAGCACCTGCTCCGCCGGCGCGTCGTCGGGCAGCACGTCCATGCGCGCCAGTGTCTCGAAATACTCTCCCCGGCGGAAGGCCTTGAAGGGGGTGGGGTCCTCGGCCTCGATGCCCCGCAGCACCTCGGCGTGGGCCTCTCCTAAGGCGGGGGACATGCGCTCCCGCCGCGCCTCGCAGGCAGCCACAAAATCCTCGATATCGTCAAAGGTGCCGTCCTCCAGGGCGGACCACAATTCCTCGGAGGTATAGACGCCGCCGTTGACCATCAAGCAGATGTAGGCCAAATAGTCCTGGTTGTCGGCGGTAAAGTGGTGGTACTTTTGGTCGTTCAGGGGATCGTACAGGGCGCGAAAGGCCGCCTCGTCGAAATCGTCGCCCAGGGCCCCGCGCATGGTGCGCTTGACGGCCTCCACCCGGGCGTCGTTGATCACGTGGTCGTTGCGCCCCCGCGCCCCCAGGGAAGTCTTGTCCAGATCGATGAGCAGGGCCGTGGCCGCGGCGCAGGGAAAGTCGGCGTCCTCCACCCAGGCGACAAAGTCGGCCAGGGCGGCCCAGCGGTTGGCCACCATGAGGCCGTCGTCGATCTCCACGCTTTTGGGCTGCTGCAGGCGGTCGGCGCCGATAAAGCCCATCATGGGCAGATACTGACCCAGGTTGCGAGCGGCGGTGCCGTCGTTCATCAGCGTGTCGCCGATAAAGAGCAGGCGCTCCACCGGCGATGAGATGCCGCGCACGGTCTGGGCCGCCTGCACGTAATGGAGCAGGGCCGTGGCGTATTCGGGTGTGGTCTTGCGGGGTACGTAATAGTGATCCAATCCGATCTCGTCCCAGACCTGGCGCAGGCCATCTATGCGCGGGTCCATGGGTTCCAGGTTGCGATAGACGACGAAATCGCCCATGAAATCGGCCAGGGTGCCCTTTTCCCAGCTCACGACAGCACCCCCTGGGCGACCAGGAGTTCGGCGTTGAGAATGGAGCCGCCGGCCGCGCCGCGAATGGTGTTGTGAGATAGGGTGACGAATTTGTAATCCAGCACCTCACAGGGGCGCACGCGGCCCACGGTGATGGCCATGCCCCCGCCCGCGTCGCGGTCCATGTAGGTCTGGGGGCGGTCGGCCTCGCGCCGCACCACGATGGTGGGATCCACCGCCGAGGGGCAGCCCAGTTCTTGGGGCAGGCTGGCAAAGGATTCCCAGGCTTCTATCAACTCCTCCACCGAGGCCTGCCGTTCGAGTGCCACGGAGATGATCTCCAGGTGGCCGTCCCGGGTGGCCACCCGGGTGCAGGTGGGGCTGACCTCCATCTCGGCCGGTGTGATGACGTCCGCCTCGGCGTCATAGGTCCCCAGCAGTTTGAGGGGCTCGTCCACCAACTTTTCCTCCTCCCCCCCGATGTAGGGGATCACATTGTCCAGGATGTCCAGGGAGGGCACGCCGGGATAGCCCGCCCCCGACAGGGCCTGCAGGGTGGTGACCACCACGCGCCGCAGGCCAAAGGCGTCGTGTAGGGGTTTGAGGGCCAACGTCATGCCCACGGTGGAGCAGTTGGGATCGGTGATGATGAACCCCTCCTCCCAGCCCCGGTTGCGGCGCTGCACGGACAGCAGTTCCACGTGGTCGGGATTGACCTCGGGGATGAGGAGGGGCACGTCGGTGTCCATGCGGTGGGCGCTGGCGTTGCTCAGCACGCCGTACCCGGCGGCGGCAAAGTCCTCCTCCACCTCCCTCGCCACGCTGGAGGGCAGGGCGGAAAAGACCAGCCGGCAATCGAACCCGCCGGGCTCACAGGGCTGCACCATCATGTCGCGTACGGCGGCGGGGCAGTCGGCGGAGAGGCGCCAGGTGCAGGCCTCGGCGTAGGGCATGCCCATGGAGCGCTCGGAGGCGGCCACAGCGGCGATCTCGAACCAGGGGTTGCGGTCCAATAGTTGGACGAACCGCTGCCCCACGGCCCCCGTGGCCCCCAGAACAGCTACCGGTATCGGTTTCATCGTCTGTTTCCCTCCGTCCTAGATCTGGTTCAGTTCGAACTGTTTGTGGACGGCCCGCACGCCCTCGTCCACATCCTCGTGATCGAGCACGAGGGACAGGTTATAGTCGGACGATCCCTGAGCGATGGAGATAATGTTGATCTCACGGGCGGCCAGGGCATTAAAGACCCGCGAGGCGATGCCCGCCTGGTCAAGCATTCCCGCGCCCACAACGGCCACGATGGACACCCCATCCTGGGTATGCACGCCCTCGATATCCCCGCGCATGAGTTCCAACTCCAGCTCGTCCTCCACCTCCCCCACCACGGCGGCCATGTCCTGGCTGCGCACCACGAAGCAGATGTGCTGTTCCGAGGAGGACTGGGTGATCATCAGCACGCTGGTGCCGCTGCGGGCCACGGCGGAAAAGACCCTTCCGGCCACGCCGGGCACCCCCTGCATGCCCCGCCCCTCCACGGTGATCAGACACATATCACGAATGGCCGTGATACCCTTGATGAGGGGTTTTCCACATATCTCGTCGGTGATGCGCGTTCCCTCGTGCTCGGGATTGAGAGAGTTCAGCACCCGCATGGAGATGCCCATCTCGGCCACGGGGCGGATGGTGCGTGGATGCAGCACCTTGGCGCCAAAGAAGGAGAGTTCGGCCACCTCGCCGTAAGAGATGGAGGGCAACGTACGCGCCTCGGGGACGATGCGGGGATCGGCGGTCATCACGCCATCCACATCGCTCCAGATCCAGACCTCATCGGCGGACAGGCAGCGTCCCAAAAAGGTGGCGCTGTAATCGCTGCTGCCCCGGCCCAGGGTCGTGGGCGTACCCTCTACCGTGGCGCCGATAAAGCCAGTGACCACGGGCACGACGCCCCTTTCCAGCAGGGGCAAAAGTCGCTCGCGGGCCTTGCGCGTCGTCTCCTCCAACAGGGGATTGGCCCGCGTAAAGTGGTCGTCGGTGACGATCACCTCGGTGGCCTCCACCATCTGGGCCTCCTGTCCCCGGTCGCGCATGGCCGCGGCCACCAGGCGCGCCGACAGGCGCTCGCCCAGGCCCAGCACGGCGTCCTGGCCGCGAAGGGTCAGCTCGCCCAGGGTATAGATACTCTGGCAGAGGGTCTCGAGCCAGTTCAACAGGCTCTCGATCTCCGCCCGCAGCCCACGGGCCACCTCCACATCGCCCACGCAATCCTCGATGGCCTGCTCGTGGCGCAGCTGGAGTTCGTCGCGTAGGAGGCGGAAGGTGCGTTCGTCGCCCTCCTCCGCCGTGGCGGCGGCGCGGCGTAACGTGTCGGTGACGCCGCTCATGGCCGAGACGACCACGACGGGCGGCCCCTCCTTTTCAGCAACTCCCTCGACGATACGGGCCACATTGACGATACGCTCGCCCGTGCCCACCGAGGTGCCCCCAAATTTCATGACGATCATGCGTATACTCTCCCCTTGATTGTTTCAATTTCCATCCACAGTCAGACACCAAAGACCGGGCTGACGTGCGTACCTTGCTTTTGAAGCTGTTGCTTGCCAGCGGTGGCGGAATGACCGACGATGGGGAGGCGACATCGCCCATATGTAGCGTGGTTGGAGAGGATTATACATGACAACGTGCGGAGGATCAAAAGGGGAAATATGCGTAGCATATTCCCCCCCACGACAATAGCCCGGGTGTGGAGATACCTCGACCAAACCCGGCTCGAAACCGACATCTATTCTTATCGCGGGCGTTTGAAACGCACTGGACCGCGTATTTCACCCTTGCAGAATCCATTTGCAGAGGAAGACTTTTTTTTAGCAGCAGGGTAGAGACGCAAGATCTTGCGTCTCTACATCAGCGGATGCAAGGGCCACCGCAGCCGGTCCATCTGGCCAATAGGCCTCACGAACTGGCTTCAGACGGCAAAAGCCGGGAAACCAACGTCCCGAACATGCTCGGCCCAAAGCCCGGTCCTAAGGCACCTTGCGCCGGGCGTCGACGCAGGTCGACGCATGTGAGCGGCCATTTGCGAAGGGCAGGGCCATAAGATAGAATGGCACGTATGAAGGCGGACGAACGCATTCTTGGATCATGATTTGAGATATGGGAGGATATAGAGATGACGGAGAAGCTGCGAGGGATCTTTCCCGCGATACAGGCAACGTTCGATGATAGGGGGGAGGTGGACATCCCCAGCATGGAGCGGCAGGTGGCCCATTGTATCGAGGCCGGCACCCACGGCCTGGTCTTTCCCGTGATGGGGGGGGAACTGTTCTATCTGTCGGAATCGGAACGCAAGCGTTTTGTGGAGGCCGTGGTGGGCACGGCAGCGGGCGAGGTGCCCGTGGTCGCCGGCGTGGCCGCCCCCGCCACCCCCATCGCCGTGGAGCATGCGCGCCACGCCAAAGAGGTCGGCGCGGACGCCGTCATCGCCCTGCCCCCCTATATAAACCGGGGCGGCACGGAGGAAGAGTTCCGCACCTACTATACGGCCATCGCCGAGGCGGCGGAGCTGCCCGTCTTTATCCAGCACTCCTGGCCGGGCATGAGCGCCGAGTTCATGGCCAGCCTCATCCACGATATCGAATATATCAAGTATATCAAAGAGGAGACGTCGCCCAGCGGCCACAGCATCACTGCGGCCCTGGAGGCCACGAACGAGGAGTGTTGGGGCGTCTTTGGTGGGGCCCACGGCCAGTGGATGATCCCCGAGATGCGGCGGGGGGCCAGCGGGTTCATCCCCGCCGCCCAGACGACGGACGTCTATGTACAGGTGTGGGACGCCTTTCAGGGCGGCGACGAGGAGGAAGCGCGCCGCATCTTTGACCACCTGCGCCCTTTTCTCAGCCTACTGTCCCTCATCGGGCTCGGTTTATGCAAGGAGGTGTTGGTGCGCCGGGGGGTCATAGACACGGCCTATATACGCATACCCGGGTCGACAGAGATGGACGACGAGGATCGCCACGAGCTGGAGGTGGCCCTGCAGGAACTGGAGCCACTATTCCTGGTATAGAGGGATACAAAGTCTGACGCCCAGGGCTAAACCCACTGGGCTAACGCTACAAAGCCCTCTACGAGGGCTAAAGGGAGCCCTGAGGGCGAAATGTGCGGTTTAGTGCGTTTCTAACGCACTTAGAATAGATGTGAGCCGACGGTGCACAGGGCGATCCTATTATCATGTGCACCCGGCTATGGTAGCCCCTTCACACATGTAGAGAGGACGGGAGATGAAACGCCCCAATATATTGCTACTGCACACGGATCAACAGCGATGGGATACCATCCGCCACGGGGGGAACGAGCATATCCACACCCCCAACCTGGACGCCCTGGCCGAGAGGGGCGCCCTGTTCCAGAACTTTATTTGCAACTCGCCGCTGTGCATGCCCAGCCGCCACAGCATGCTCAGTGGCCAGTATCCCTCGGCCATCGGCAGCACCTGCAACGGCATCGAGATGCGCGAGGACGTGTTGACCATCCACAAGGTGCTCAAACCCTATGGCTATCACACGGCCAGCAACGGCAAACTCCATTTCAAGAACCACGCCAACCGCGATCATCGCGCGCCCCATCCCACCTATGGATTCGATCAGCTCATCGTATCCGACGATTTTGGCTGCTACGACGATGCCTATATGAAATGGGTGGAGGAGAAAGACCCCTCACAAGTAGAGAACGTCCTCTCCACCTCCTGCCCCGCCTGGACGGGCGAGCCCCTGGTGGTGCCCGGGCGGGAGCATCTGATGCACAAGCCCTACGTCTTTGGCGGCCCGGAGGAACTCAGTCACTCGGCCTTTGTGGCCGAGGAGACCATCTCTTATATCCAGCGTCACAAAGACGAACCCTTTTTCGCCATCGCGGGATTCTTTTCGCCGCACAGCCCGGTGAATCCTCCCCAGCGTTTCGTGGATATGTATGACCCATCCACGCTGCCCCCGCCCTTCTTGAACGAGGGAGAGGATCGGTACGATCTCTCGCCCGACGAGTGGCGACGGGTGAAGGCCTACTACTATGGGCTGATCAGCCATATCGACGATCAGATCGGTCGCATCCTGGCGGCGCTGGACGAGGCGGGGCTGCGCGACGAGACCCTCATCGTCTTTACTTCGGATCACGGCGAACACATGGGAGATCACGGCATGGTGGGCAAGGGCACGCCCCATGAGAGCTGCAACCGCATCCCCCTCATCGTCTCCTATCCCGGCCATATTCCAGAGGGCGAGATCCATCACGAGATAGTCGAAGGCGTGGATCTGGCTCCCACCCTCATCGACTATGGCGGCGTGCAGGTCCCGCCCGTGATGCAGGGGCGCTCTTTTCGTTCCCTCCTGGAGGGAAGACAGTACGAGCCGAGAGCGTCGGCGTATATCGAACTGCGCATCCCCCGAGGGCACGCGGAGACAAAAGATATGACCGGTCGCTCCTGGAAGGGCCTGCGCACGCGGGATTACTCGTACGCCGTCTACGACGATGGGCGGGAGCTGCTGTTCGACCTTCAGGCGGACCCCCACGAGCTGAAGGACGTGAGCGGCGATGTGGAATATGCGGACGCCCTACACAGCATGCACGAGGAACTCGTACGGCGCTGGTTCGACGTCGAGGTGCAATATCCCAAGCGCACGGGCGCATACTAAAAATCACAAATGAACACCGGATAAGGAGACAAATGAACAAGCCAAACGTGCTCGTCATCATGTCCGACCAGTTCAAGGCCACGGCCAGTCATCTCTGGGGAAGCACCTTTTGCAAGACGCCCTCCCTGGAACGCATGGCCGACGAAGGGGTGCGCTTTGAGAACGCCTTTACGCCCCATCCCCTCTGCGTGCCGGCTCGGGTCTCCCTGTGGCGGAGCCAGTTCCCCCACGCCCACGGCTCGCGGCGCAACGAATTGCTGATGTGGACGGAGGGCACCCATGCCTTTCAGATCTGGAAGGAGGAGGGCTTTGACGTGGGTCTCATCGGCAAGAACCACTGTTTCGACCGTCCCGAGGATCTGGACCTTTTCGACGTCTGGTGCGAGATCAGCCACGGGGGCTTTAACAGAAGAAGTGGTTTCCCCAACAAGGGGATGGAGTGGGTGCGCCCCGTGGAGGCCATCGAGGAGGCCCATGCGATGCGCCGCAACATGCCCGATCGGGGGGCGCACACCTCCTATGCCGTCACAGATTTCCCCCTGGAGGATTACGGCACGGGGGTGGTCACCAGTCAGACGGTGCGCTTTTTGGAGGAGCACCGGGAGGACCCCTTTGCCCTGTGGGTCTCCTATCCCGATCCTCACTCGCCCTATGAGGCACCAAAAAAGTACGCCGACATGTTCGCCCCAGACGTCATCGACCTGCCCCCCTGGGGCGAGGACGACCTGGAAACCCTGCCGGAGCGCAACCGCGTGCTCTACCACATGCTGTCCAGGGAAGACGAGCCCATGGAGAACGTGTACGGCTATCTGGCCTGCTATTACGGCATGGTACGCTTCCTGGACGACGGTGTGGGCAGGATCCTGGACGCCCTGGAGCGCCTGGACCTGCGGGAGAACACCATCGTCGTCTTTTGCGCCGACCACGGCGACTTTGCCGGCGAACACTGTATGGGACAAAAGGGGGGCGTCTTTTACGACTGCCTGACGCATATCCCCATGATCGTCTCCTATCCCGGCCACATTCCCGAGGGGGAGGCCGAGGAGGGCATGGTCAACCTCATCGACGTGGTACCCACGCTGTTCAATCTGCAGGGCATCTCCACCCCGCGTTGCATGCAGGGCGAACCGCTGCCCACGGTGACGGACACCGTCCCCCAGAACACCGCCTTCTCCGAGTACGGGGCCGGCGGACCGCCGTTCACCATGGAGGATCTGCGCGAGTTGCCCCAACCCTATGGCCGATACGCCCTCATGCAGTCGTTGCGCTGGCGCGAGGCCGAGGGGCGGCGCAAGATGGTGCGCACCCGCGACTGGAAGTACGTCCACGATCCCATGGACGACAAGGACGAACTGTACGACCTGGTGAACGATCCCTGGGAGCTGACCAACGTGATCGACGATCCGACCCACGATCTCGTGGTGCGCGACCTGCAGGCCAGGCTGGCCGACTGGAGCATCATGACCGAGGACGGCCACTGCGTCCCCCTGCCGGAAGATAAATACTATGACCTTCCCTGGGAGCGATAGGCACCTCAAAGGAGGGAAACACCATGCCATCCCGATTAAAAGCCACCCATCTGGCCGCCGTCTCTCGATTGCCCAAGGGCGAGACGGCGCATCGTCTCTTTTTCTTCCGCGAGAAACTGCCCTCGGGAGCCCACAACGTTCATCACGCCTATGCGCCGGTAGAGAAGATGCCGATCACCTTTGAAGGCTGGGATGAGGAGCAGGGTTCCCTGGCATCTTTTGCCTCCAGCACCGTGGCCCTTGAGGACGGCGGCTACCGGCTTTATGCCACCGTCAGGCCGAGGGATCGGGAGGGCTGCGAGATCCGTGCCTGGGATTCGTCGGACGGGCTGCATTGGGAGCCCACGCCCATCGATCCCCAGGTCGTCGACGGGGTGTCCAATCGCGTCCCCATCAGCGGGCTGCCCGAGGATAGCGATTTCATCGCCCAGCCCCAGATCGTCCCCCTCCGCGACGGGCGCTGGCGCATGTACTTTTGGAAGCATGGCGGGGGGCACCTCCGCTATACGGTGGCCGAGAGCGAGGACGGCCTATACTGGAACGTGCCCCATTTTGAGGAGCCCGTCCTGTACCATCCCAGCGAGGGAGGATTGTGGCGCTGGGCCCAGGGGCTGGCGCCACACACCGATATGGACGAGATCACCCTATCGCAGGAGGAGATTCTCGAGCACAAGCGCCTGGCCTCCAACGACGCCACCTACGTCTACTACAACGACGCCCTCGACCGCTACGAGTGCTACTCGGTGTGGCTGCATCCGGCCATCCCCGAGCGGCGGGTAGACGTGGACAATGCGCCGGGGGTGCACCGCACCCTGCATCGGCGGCACAGCGAGGATGGCCTGCATTGGAGCGACCCGGAGATGATCATGATTCCCGATCAACGGGATCCGTGGGATCTGCAGTTCTACTACCTGGCGGTGCAGTGGCACCTCGAGTGGCTCATCGGGAGTCTCGGCCACTATCGCGTGGAAAAGGGACAGCAGACGCAGGACCTCTCCCTGTGCTTCTCCCGCGACGGTAAGCACTGGGAGCGCCCCCTGCGGGGCGGATTCATCCCCCGTTCGCCCCGGGAGTCGGGAGCGACGGACAGCATGGGCATCTATGGGCCCAACACGTGGCTCGACCGGGGCGACCGCTGGCTGATCCTCTACACGGGCACGCCGGACGCCCACAACGAGGGCGGCAAGCGTTCACAGACCATGGGAGCGACGTGCGCCAAGAACCGCTTTGTGGGACTGGCGGCGGATGCCCTGCGGGGCGGATTCATGACCGCCCCCTTTGTGGCGACCAAGCCCCAGATCACACTGGATGCGGATATCGACGGGTGGCTGCGCGCCGAACTGTGCGACGGATTCGGGCGCAAGCTGGACGGGCATCACCTGATGGACGCCGTCCCCATCGAGGGCGACGACGAACACCACGTGCTTTGCTGGGAGGATCAGCCAACGGATCTCCACCGTTACGAATGCCTGCGTCTGCGCCTCGAGTTCAGTGAGGGGACGGTTTACGGCATCGATTTCTAGCGACGCAGGAGCACGCAAATGTTGTAGACTATTAGTCATTGCTCGTCCGCGCAGGCGGTTGGGCCACTGAAGGTGGCCCAATTGGTCGAAGGCCTTACGAGCTGGCTTCAGACGGCGAAAGTCTGGGAACGAATCGAACATGCTCGGTCTGAAGCCCAGCGCAAAGGCATGCTGCGCCGAGCGTCGACCTGCGTCGACGCATCTGGGCGGCGGCCACACTTTTGCGCTGGGGCACGTTTGCAATACAATCGAACGCGGTGTCGCAGGATTCGTGAGAAAGGCGCAATGTTCACCTACCGAGAGGCCCTGAAAAAGATCTTTGAGCGGATGAACTTTGAGCGGGGCGGGCGTCCGCCCTATACCGAGCGCACCTGGCGGCTATCCCGCGTGGAGGCCCTTCTCGCCGATCTCGGGAATCCCCACCGTGCCTTTGACAGCGTGCACATCGCGGGCACCAAGGGCAAGGGTTCCACCACGGCCATGATCGAGTCCATCCTGCGCGAGGCGGGTTATCACACGGGCATGTACACCTCCCCCCACCTGCACACCTTTCGGGAGCGCATTCGCCTGGACGGGGCACTGATCCCAGAGGAGGAGGTGATCGCGGGGATGGAGCGGATGGCCCCCATCCTGGACAAGCGCCCTGAGGTCACCGTCTTTGAGATCATCACCGCCCTGGCGTTCTGGTACTATGCGCAGAAAGAGATCGACATCGGCGTTATCGAGGTGGGCCTGGGCGGACGATTGGATGCCACCAACGTGCTCAGCCCCTTGGTCTCGGTCATCACCTCCATCAGCAAGGACCACACCAGGGTATTGGGAGACACCATCGAGGCCATCGCAGGAGAGAAGGCGGGCATCGTCAAGGAGGGCACGCCCGTGGTCACCGCGCCGCAGCGGCCGGAGGCCATGGGCGTCATAGAGGGGGTCTGCCGTGAACGGAATGCCCCATTAACGGTCGTGGGACGCGATTGGTGCTGGCGCTCCCTGGGAATCGAGAACGGGGGACAGCGGATGCACATCTACCGCGCGGGGCATGAGGAAAGACCCGAGTGCGAGGACTTAAAGATTCCTCTATTAGGTCCCTATCAGCTGGAGAATGCCTGCAACGCCGTGGCCGGCGTGGCGTTGCTCAAGGAAAAGGGCTGGAACATCGAGCAGGAGGCGGTGCGGCGGGGGCTGGCCGACGTGCATTGGCCCGGGCGTATGGAGATCTTGGGTCGAGATCCCCTCGTGATCGTCGATGGGGCCCACAATCCCTACTCCGCAGAACTCATACTGGAGGCTGTCACTTCTTTTACGTCCTATCGGAAGCTCCATCTCATCTTTGGGGCGGGGCGGACGCACATGCCGCGGGAGCTTCTCGCCATCCTGGCCCCCGCCAGCGATGGTATCTATGTGACGCAGGCCCACCATCCCCACGCGACCAGCAGTCAGACCTTACAGGAGATGGCCCGCGATCTGGACTACGAGGTCGCGACGACGGGAACGGTGGAGGAGGCCCTTGAGCGCGCCCTCCAGGCCGCGAGGAAAGAGGACCTGGTGCTGGCCACAGGATCGCTTTTTGTGGTGGCAGAGGCACGCCAGGCGTGGGTCAAACGCCAGGGATCGCCGCCCTTGCCCAGCGATCCGCCGGGGATCTATGACTGAGAAAAACTTGACTGCCCAGCACCACCTTTTTGCAGAGGGCGCAATTGGCTCCCTCAAAAAGCAGAGCCGCAATTGGTTTCCTAGAGACGCAAGATCTTGCGTCTCTACCATGCAGCAGGGGTAACCTGCTCCCCTTAGCTACCCGCTTTAAGGTAGCCACTATTGTTTTCTGTCGCTATTAGATCAGGAGCGGGGGAGCAGCGAGGTCGCTGCTCCCCTCGACGTGCTCTATTCCGGAACCTCTGGCAGGGTATCCAAGGCCTTCTGGATCTCCTCTTCCGGATAGCGATAGTCCTCCAGGTTGCCCGCGAAATAGTCCTGATAAGCGGCCATATCCACGTGCCCATGCCCGCTGTGCGCCAGGAGGATGACCTTCTCCTCGCCCGTCTCCTTGCACTTGAGCGCCTCATCGATGGTCGCCCGGATGGCGTGGTTCGTCTCCGGTGCGCTTATGATGCCCTCGGTACGGGCAAAGGTCACGCCGGCCTCAAAGGTGGCCAACTGGGGCGTGGCCCGCGCCTCCACCAATCCCAGATCGTGCAGGTGGGATATGATGGGCGCCATGCCATGATACCGCAGACCCCCGGCATGGATGGGAGGCGGGATAAACTCGTGCCCCAAGGTGTTCATCTTGAGCAGAGGCGTGAGGCCTGCCTCATCGCCATAGTCGTAGGTGTACGGCCCCCTGGTCACGCGGGGGCAGCTCGCAGCCTCCACATTGAGGATATGCAGGTCCGGCTTTTTCCCCTCGATCTTGTCTCTGAGGAAGGGCAGGAACATGCCAGCAAAGTTGGAACCGCCGCCGATACAACCCACGATGACGTCGGGGTAGATGCCCATCCTTTCAAACAAGGCCTTTGTCTCCAGACCGTTCACGGTCTGGTGCAACAGGACGTGATTGAGCACGCTGCCCAACGAGTAGTGCACGTCATCGCTGGACATGGCATCCTCGACGGCCTCGCTGATGGCCAACCCCAGGCTGCCGGGACAATCGGGGTCCCGCTCTAGCATATGGCGCCCCGCCTTGGTGTCGGGACTGGGGCTGGGCACACACTGTGCCCCCCAGGTCTCCATCATGATGCGGCGGTAGGGCTTTTGATTGTAGCTAACCCGAACCATATAGACCTTGACTTCCACGTCAAAGCAGGCGCCGGCAAAGGCCAGGGCGCTTCCCCACTGCCCCGCCCCCGTCTCGGTGGTGATGCGCTTTATGCCCTCCCGCTGATTGTAGTAGGCCTGTGCCACCGACGTGTTGGGCTTGTGGCTGCCCGGCGGGCTCGTCCCCTCGTACTTGTAAAAGATCTTGGCCGGGGTGTCCAGCGCCTCCTCCAACTTGTGGGCTCGGAAGAGGGTGGTGGGCCTCCACAGACGATATATGTCGCGCACCGCCTCGGGGATCTCGATCCACCGTTCCGTACTCACCTCCTGCATGATCAGCTCCATGGGAAAGAGGGGGGCCAGATCGTCCGGCGTCAAGGGCTTCCCCGTGGCCGGATGGAGGGCCGGCGGAAGGGGCTCAGGCAGGTCCGCCTGGATATTGTACCAATGGGTGGGCATTTCCTCCTCATCGAGCACGAACTTGGTTCTTTTCTCCGTATCCATCGTCATCTCCTTTTCTAAATATCACACTCTTTTGAATGTCGTTGCTTCGGATCCGCCACGCGGGGCGCGTCGACGGCCTCCCCGTGATTGACGGATCGACGATAAGGGATCATCTCTCCATACACCTCCTCCTTACCTCACGAGTGCCCCTGGTACGTCCACCTGTTCTGTACACAGAACGGGAGCGGCGAACGCCGGAATCAAAAAAAGCCTCCATCCCCTAAGGGACGGAGGCCCATGCTCCCGTGGTACCACCCTGATTAGGCCAGCCCCTGAAAGCAAAAATCCGCCCGTAAAGGCGGAAAAAGCTGCAGGCCAGCCTCACTTTGCAGATACGAGATACGCATCCCCCCTGGACGCTATCTGATGCTTTTGGATGTCAATAGCGATTTTCCTATCTTGTATGTCACCAACAATGATGTGGTCACACAAGATATCAAATAAGGTCATACAAAAGCATCAAACCCATATCCTCTGCCCTGATAACGGTGGCGATGCCGTCGCGAGCTAATCGGCTTATGCTTTTCACCCACGAAACTCCCGGGTCCATTCTCTATCAGACTATGGTACCGGGCTTTCACCTTTTGATGCTTTTGGATGTCAATAGCGATTTTGCTATCTTGTGTGTCAACAACAATGATGTGGTCACACAAGATATCATACAAGGTCACACAAAAGTATCAAATTCCCAGCTCTCTGAACCGCGCCCTGATAGATACTATTCCCGATCAATGCTTTTAAGAGAATCAATTATAATGCCATTATAGTAAGAGTGTGGGGGGGTGTCAACTTTGAAAAACAGATAGCGTGGATTGTCAATGCGCCCTATTTTGTCCACGCAGAATCCGGCCACAGATCAAAGACCTGGGCCAGGGCCACAAGGGCCAGCGAGTGGCGCAGCCTGCCCGCCCTTATCTCCTGACGCAGCTCCTGCAGAGACATCTCTCCCACACCTATATCCTCCCCCACGTCCAGGGCGGGGTCCTGCACCCGGGTCGCGTCCACGGCCAACCAATTGTGGCACGCATTGTCCAAAAAGGCGGGATTGGGCTCCACATAGCCCAGATACCTCCACTCCTGGGCGGCATATCCCGTCTCCTCGCCCAGTTCTCGCACGGCGGCCTCCTTTGACGTCTCACCCGCCTCCATGATACCGGCGGGGATCTCGACGGTCATGCTGCGCGTGCCGAAGCGATACTGGTGCACCACGACCACCTTTTTCTGGGGTGTGACGGCCACCACGTTGACCCAATCGTCGGCCTCCAATACTATGGCTCTAAAAGTGTGCGCGTTGCGGGGGTTCTGTACCCAGTCGAATCGCGTACGAAAGAGGGAAAGGGATGCTCCTCGCTCCGAGCGGGTCACTTTCCAGGGTTCCTGTTCTTTTTTTATCATGGGGATATCATTCGCTTTCCGTTCAATCGACTTGCAAAGGATGCCAGGCGCCTTTCTCCCTTTGTTCAGGCCCCATGACGAGAGTGTTCGTCCATTCTTTGATCCTCGCTCCAGTACTTTTCCCTGTACTCTTGGGGGAGATCCTCAAAAGATGGCCGTGGTTGGTAGAGCAGACCGCTTAGATATTTCGCCCCCCAGCCCACGAGGGCCAAAAGGGTGGCCGCGCTGACCAAAAATCCCACATATACGTACCAGGGGCGTTGATAGCGAAAGGTTACACGATGCACCCCTGGTTCCAGCCAGACGCCCAGGAGAGCCCAATTGGTCCGCAGCACCTCGCGCGGCACATCGTCTACCCAGACACGCCAGTGAGGGTACCACGACTCGGCGACGGTCAACACGCCGGCCTGGGGCGCCTGTACCTGCAGTTGAATATCGTGATAGCCCTGCCGCTCGCTCCAGACGGACACCTCTCTTCTCGGCGCCTCTTCAAGGGAATCCAGATCCTCCGTGGCCATCACGGCGCCCTTTGAAACCGTCAGGGGCTCGACGCGCTCGCTGGTGGTGGTATCATCATCGACGAGGAAATAGTCATAGCGCGGCAATTCAGTGGC
Organism: uncultured Anaerolineales bacterium; assembly: GCA_964567975.1. Classification (GTDB taxonomy): domain Bacteria; phylum Chloroflexota; class Anaerolineae; order UBA1429; family UBA1429; genus JAWLEV01. Next base: position 15,263 of record CAZMOW010000017.1, read on the forward strand.
GGGCCCCGCATCGCCCCCAGCAGAGAGCGGTTCACAATTGTAACAATCCGCTGAGACCAGGGCGATGTCGCGCCATACGAACTCGGGCAGGGCCTCAAGGGGATGACGGAAATCGAGGGTGGCATCAAAAGCCACCGTACCGTAGAATTGGGCATAGGCGCCCCTCCGGGAATTCTCCCAGATTTGCACATCGCCGGAAGTGAAGGCCAGTTCATAATCCCCGAGCTGTTCTCGTATCTCCTCGGCCCCCTCGTCTCCCTCGCGCAACATAACATAGCGCACGTGATGGAGCTGCAGGCTGGTACGGATATCCGTCCAGCGGCCCTGTTGCCACGTGTAGAGTGGTGCCCCGTTATCGTAGTATCCCCCATAACGCAGCCGGGGGACCTCAAGGAGGGAACAGGTGCGTACATAGGTGTCCTGTGCCGACCCGCCCCCCTCCCACAGGCGGCCCTGTCCTTGTTGTTCCCCAAGCCAGGCATAGGCTTCCTCTTCGTCGACGCTAAAGTAGGTATCCGCGGTGCGATAGGCCGCCGCCGAGGGCCAAAAGTCCACCAGAATCAGGAATACGAGCACCACAACCACAGCCAGGGTAGTCCACCGCCCGCGAACGCGGCCGTGTCGCAGAAGCCATTGCGTTCCGTACCCGACGAGGAGACAGCAAAAGAATGTACTCGGGAGGATATAGGAAAAGGGCGTCAACTGCCCCACGACGGGAAGGCGAGATAGCCCCACAGCAAGGGTAGGGCCGGCGGAAAAGAGCAAAGCCAGGACGAGTCCCACCAGGGCACATCTCACCGCAAAGTGACGATGCCCCGTGCTCGCGCCAAGGGCCGTCAATCCCATGGCCACAAGGCCCGGATACCAGGAAACGCCCCAAAAAGTGTAAGCGAGGGTGGGCAGATGCTCCACACGCAGGGGCAGACCCAGACGGCGCACGATGGCGTATAGCACCAGGCGGGGCGTCACCGAGTACTCGGCCAGCACTGCACCAGATGCAACATCCTGCACAGCGGGCTTCATATGAAGGCCCACGTGCTGAATCTCAAAGAGGCTGGGCAAGACATAGAAACTCGACAGGCCCACGGCCACCGCCCCGACCAGGGCCGCGCCCTCGAGGGCCTCCAGCCAGTTCTGGCCCCCTCGATATATCTCTCGCCCCTGGCAGGCCAAAAAGTACAGCATGACAAAGGGACCGACGATGATGGCGTACTCTCTGCTCACGATGGGGAAGGAGGCGGCAAAAAGCCCCGTCAACAACAGATAGTGGATGCGCCTGGCACCCCGAGTCGTGCTCAGTTCAATGGTCCAGAAAATCAGGGGGAGAAGCAGCCAGATCAGGGCGTGAATCCAGGTCTCGACTCCCACATGGTTGTGATAGGGCAAGGCAACATAGACAACCGCCGCCACAAGGGCCCCTCGCCAATCGTCCAGGAGGTGCTCCAGATAACCGAACATGACCAGGCCCGATCCCACCAGTACCAGGTAAAAAAAGAGCACCTGTACCGTCTGCAGCGACATGCCGCCCCACACCGATAGGGCGGCCAGCGCATAATAGAGGGGGTAGGACAGGAAACGCAGCCAGGGAAAACCCGAGTACCAATAGGGATTCCACTCGCTGAGCAGCTGCCCCTCCAGCAGTTCCTGCTTGAACATCCAGACGATGGTGAGCTCGGACAGCACCTCTTTACGATTGGAGACAGGCAGCCCCCTACCGAATAACCACGTGCGCATCAGGAGGGTGCTCAGCCCCAGGATAACGCCGAGGGCCACGAGCCAGGCCATCCATTTCCTGTGTGAGGCACGTTCAGACATCCCGCTTTCCCATCAGCTCTCCGTGTGCATCAACTACTGGTCCAAGCCCCCGTTCATGCGACGCCGCCAAAGGGTGAAACCGGACTGAAGAACTCTTTCTGTGTCCCTCTGGACGGTACCGATCGCCATATAGCAAAGGGCACGTTTCCCCATTGAAAAAGAGTGCCCTTGCATACAAAGCAACCGTTCCGCCGTCACTCAGGAAAGCAATGCCAATACGACCCCACCCGCCATGACCGAGGCGATCTGTCCCGACGTATTGGATCCCATGGCATGCATGAGCAAAAAGTTCGAGTGATCCTCCTCCTGCCCGATCTTTTGTACAACCCGCGCCGACATGGGAAAGGCCGAGATGCCGCACCCACCCAGGAGGGGATTTATCTTGTATCCGGAGAGGAAACTCACCAACTTTCCAAAGAGCACCCCCGCCGCCGTATCGAGGACAAAAGCCACCAACCCCATCGCCAGGATGAGCAGCGTATCCCACTTGAGGAATTTTTCTGCCACCATGGTGGAGCCAATGGTGAGGCCCAGAAAAGTGGTGACGATATTGGTAATCTCGTTCTGTGCCGCCTGGTTGATCCGCTCCACCACGGCTGCCTCTCGCACCAGATTGCCGAACATGAGCATACCGATCAAAGCAGTGGACTCGGGGGCGATGATGCCACAGACGAGGGTCACAAGGATGGGAAAGAGGACGCGCGTCGTCTTGGAGACGGGCTGGGACGTGTAGGGCATCTTGATCCGGCGCTCCCGGCGGGTGGTCAAGAGCCTCATCACCGGTGGCTGGATGATAGGCACGAGGGACATATAAGAGTACGCGGCCACGGTGATGGGGCCCACCAATTCTGGCGCCAATTCGGCGGCCACAAAGATCGACGTGGGGCCGTCCGCGGCGCCGATGATGCCGATGGAAGCGGACTGGTTGATGTCAAAGCCGAACAACGTGGCCAGCAACAGCGTGCCAAAGATGCCAAACTGTGCCGCCGCGCCGAAAAGCACCAGCTTGGGATTCTCCAAAAGAGGACCAAAATCGGTCATGGCGCCTATACCAATAAAGACCAGGCTGGGAAAGAGCTCGTTTTCGATGCCAATCCCATAGAGAAGCCCCAAAAGCCCGTCCGCATCGAGCAATCCCGTAGCGGGGATATTGGCCAGAATGCACCCCAACCCGATGGGCAGAAGCAAAAGGGGCTCATACCGTTTCCTGATGGCCAGCCAGATCAACAGCCCCCCGACCGCCATCATGACGATGCGTCCCACCTCGGTCAGACCATAAACCCCTTTCAAGAGATTATCCAGAGCCATCATATCCATGTTTTGACCCCCTATTCTATGGATACCAGAGGGTCGTCGTTGGCTACATTATCGCCCTCACGGACGTGAATGGCTTGCACCGTGCCCGAGGCCGTGGTGCTGACGGACATCTCCATCTTCATGGCCTCCAGCGTACACACGGTATCACCCTCGGATACGCTGTCCCCCACCTCAACCACTACGGAGAGCACCTTGCCGGGCATGGGGGCGGCCACCACGTTGCCCGTCGGTTCACTCACCGGCGCTGCTTCCGCTTCGGGCGCGGTTTCGGGTTCCGGCTCTGGCTCCGGCGAGGCCTCGGGGGCCTCTTCCTTCTCCACAGCAGGGGCCGCCTCCTCGACATCGGCCTCCTCAAAGGCCACCATCCTGGACTCCCCGTTCACCACGACTTTTACAGGCGAAGTGGAGACATCCCCCACCTCGACGACGAATTCTTTATCCTCGATGGTAATCTTGTATTTGCTCACCAGCCCCTCCACCTATCGCACAGCCGTCAGCCGCCCCTGGCCACGCCAGGCGCCAGAGCCGACAGCGATATCGTTTACCATAATCACCTCTGCAGGAAGCCCTTCCTGAACGTCCGTCCGTCGTTTTTCCTGCAGGGCGATGGCCACGGCGATGGCCGCGACCTCGTCCGCCAGGTCCACAGCTATCTGCTGTCCGGCACTCCCAAAGTCAGGCATCATCTCTTCCACAGCAGTCACTTCTCTTACCTCCTCTCGCGTCTCTTCGGAAGGCCTAAAAAGTCGATCTAAAGAAAAAATGAGAGCCATCACCACAAGCAGGGTTAAAAAGACCAAGCCCATACCCAGTCCCGTAATGATCAGGCCCTGATTGAAATTCTCTATCACAGTCACCTTATTCTCCCTTGAATAAGTTATACAGCTGAATTGGAATAAAACTAACTACCGGCCACGCCGCATACGATGTGACAATTTCCACAACGAGTAACTGGCTTGAGGGCGCGCCGGCCGCCGGGTGACCACGCCGGTCTTGGCCGGGGCCGCCACTTCTGCGCCTTTTTCCTGTGGCTCCTTGGGAAAGATCCGCGGATCCTCGATGGGCAGCGTCTTGCCCGCCTCGCGCAACTCAAAGAACTCGCGCGCCGGTTGGGGAAAGAGGGCGTAGGAAAGCACATCCTCTTCGTTGCGTGCCAGATCGCCGATTTCCTCACGCGCCTTCTCAAAGCCGGGTTCCAATAGCTCGGCCGGCCGGCAGGTGATGGGCTCCTCATCGCCCAGGGCCTTTTTCATCACCTCTGGATCGATGGGGGCAGGCGGTCGTCCATACAGGCCTCTGCAATAGTCCCGTACCTCCTGGGGGATCACCTTGTAGCGCTCGCCCATCAGGACGTTCATCACGGCCTGTGTGCCCACGATCTGGCTGGAGGGCGTCACCAGGGGCGGATAGCCCAGGTCGCGGCGGGTGCGCGGCAATTCTTCCAGCACGTCCTCCCAGCGGTCCTCGGCTCCCTGTTCGCGCAATTGGTTGACGAGGTTGGAAAGCATACCCCCCGGTATCTGGTAGAGTAATACGCGGATGTCGGCGGCATCCAATCCGCTCTCGAACCTGGGCAGATGCTCCTCGCGGATCTCGCGGAAATAGCCCGCGATGTCGGTGAGCTGTTCCAGATCAAGACCCGTATCCCGCTCCGTATCCTGGAAGGTGGCCACGATGGACTCGGTCGGTGGCTGCGCCGTCCCCCCGGCGATGGAGGAGATGGCCGTATCCACCACGTCCACGCCCGCCTCCGCCGCCTTGACCAGGGCAGCCATGGCAAAGCCGCTGGTGTTATGGGTATGGTACTGCAGCGGCAGGCCCACCTCTTCTTTCAGTCGTTTTACCAGCTCATAGGCCACATAGGGGGTACAGAGCGCGGCCATATCCTTGACGCAGATCGAGTCGGCGCCCATCTCCTTGAGTTCTTGCGCCAACTCGACAAAGGTATCGTTATCGTGCACGGGACTCAGCGTGTAACAGATGGAGCCCTGCACGTGTCCGCCATACTCTTTCACACAATCAAAGGCCCAGGCCATATTGCGCGGGTCGTTCAAGGCATCAAAGATGCGAAAGATGTCGATGCCATTCTTAACCGAGTATTGCACAAACTTTTCCACGATATCATCGGGATAGTGCCGATAGCCCAGGATATTCTGACCACGCAACAGCATCTGGAACTTGGTCGTGGGGATTCTCTCTCGTAACACGCGGATTCGTTCCCAGGGGTTCTCCTTCAGGAAGCGCATGGCAGAGTCAAAGGTGGCCCCTCCCCACATCTCCAGGGAATGATAGCCCACATTTTCAAGCTCCTCGGCGATGGGAAGCATGTCCCCCGTGGACATCCTCGTCGCCAAGAGGGATTGGTGGGCATCCCGTAAAATAGTATCCGTAATTCTTAGTGGATTGGCAGTCATCTTGCTCCTTGCTATCAATCTATAATGGCAAATTGCCGTGTTTCTTGGGTGGATTTTCGTCACGCTTGTTGTACAACATCTGCAGGCCATTTATCAATACCGCCCGCGTCTGGCTGGGCTCGATGACGGCATCCACATAGCCGTAGGAGGCGGCCAGATAGGGATTGGCGAACTTTTGCATGTATTCCTCGATAAGCTCCTCGCGAAGAGCATCGGGATCGTCTGCTGCGGCCAGTTGCTTACGATATATGATGTTGACGGCGCCCTCGGCGCCCATCACGGCTAGCTCGGCGCCGGGCCAGGCCACGTTCAGGTCGCCGCGAATGTGCTTGGAACTCATCACGATATAGGCCCCGCCATACGCCTTGCGCATGATGACGGTCATCTTGGGCACTGTGGCCTCACAGTAGGCATAGATCAACTTGGCCCCGTGGCGTATGATCCCGCCGTGTTCCTGCTCCACGCCGGGCATAAAACCGGGTACGTCCTCAAAGGTGACGATAGGCACATTAAAGGCGTCGCAGAAGCGCACGAAACGTGCCGCCTTGTCCGAGGCATCGATGTCCAGCGTGCCGGCTTTTACCTGCGGCTGGTTGGCCACCACCCCCACCACCATGCCGTCCAGGCGCGCAAACCCGATGACGATATTCTGGGCCGCATGCTCCTGTACCTCAAAGAAGCTTTCCCTGTCAACCACGCGGATGATAACCTCTTTGACGTCATAGGGCGCATTGGGCGCCTCGGGAACGAGGGTGCCCAGTTCCTCGTCGGCCCGCGCGGGATCGTCCTGGGTGGCGACAGAGGGGGGATCCTCCATGTTGTTCTGGGGCAGATAGGACATCAGGTTTCGCACCCTGGCCAGACATTCCTCCTCGTCCTCTGCCGCAAAGTGCGCCACGCCACTCACGCTGTTGTGGGTCATGGCGCCTCCCAGTTCCTCAAAGGTCACCTCCTCGTGGGTCACTGCCTTGATGACCTGGGGGCCCGTGATGAACATGTGGCTCGTATCCTTGACCATAAAGATGAAATCGGTGATGGCCGGGGAATAGACGGCGCCGCCGGCGCAGGGTCCCATGATCACCGAGATCTGGGGTATCACGCCAGAGGCCATGGTGTTGTTCAAAAAGATCTCCGCATAGCCCGCCAGGGCGCGAATGCCCTCCTGAATGCGGGCACCCCCCGAATCGTTGATGCCGATGACGGGTGCGCCATTCTCCATGGCCAATTCCTGCACCTTGCAGATCTTGGAGGCGTGGGCCCGACCCAGGGATCCGCCCATCACCGTAAAGTCCTGGGCATAGACGTACACCAGCCGCCCCTCTATCGTACCATAGCCCGTCACTACCCCATCGCCCAGGGTCACCCGCTCGTCCATCCCGAAATCACTGACGTGGTGAGTGACCAGGGCGTCGAGTTCCTGAAAACTGCCCTCATCCAAAAGCTTGTCCAGGCGCTCTCGCGCCGTCAGCTTGCCCTTTTCATGTTGGCGCTCTATGGCCTCGGAGCCTCCGCCCAGTTTGGATTCTTTTTTCATACGTCGCAGTTCTTTTATCTTGTCGTCAGAAGCCATTGCCTCTCCTTTAGCGACTCTCTAATTCTCACTTTCTACTACGTTGACCTCTAGCGGTATCCCCGCTTCACGCAACATATCGCGCGCCAGTTCGTCGGGGTATGTACTATCGCACACAATGCGCACGATCCCCGCGTTGATGATCATCTTGGCACAGGTGATGCAGGGCTGGTGCGTCACATAGATCGCCGCGCCCTTGGTGGATACGCCGTGGAGCGCCGCCTGAATGATGGCGTTCTGCTCCGCGTGAAGGCCACGACAGATCTCCTGACGCTGACCCGAGGGAATGCCCATCCGCTCGCGAAGGCAGCCCACCACTTCGCAGTGCTCCAGCCCACTTGGCGCGCCGTTGTACCCCGTGGCCAGGATGTGTTTATCCCGCACGATCACAGCACCCACATGTCGCCGCAGGCAGGTGGAGCGGGTCGCCACCTGATGAGCCAACTGTACGAAATACTCGTCCCAGGAAGGTCTCATGATTACAACACCAACTCCTCAAAGGCCGATGCGGTCACGGGCATGACCTGATGATAGATATCCATAACGCTCTTGGCATATTGACGATGTTCCCACTGGGCGGCCTTGTCCAATCGCTTGTTGAGCCAGTTCATCATGGACCAGGCGTTCACCGTCCAGATAAACTCGGTATAGACGGCCATGCCCAGAACGCCGCGCGCCCTCTCCCGCTTCCAGCCCGCATCTACAAGTTTTTCATAGAGATCAAAGGCCTTTTCCATCTGTTGCACATAGGCATCGCGGTGGGGGAGCGCCTCCTGGGGCACATAAAATTCTCGATCAGCGGCACAGTAGCGCAGACTCTTTTCGTTGTAGCTGCAAATCCTGTGGCGCATCCACTGGCGGGCCACAAATAGGGGACATTTGACGCCAAAGCGAAAGGCGGAATGCTCAAAGACGGTGTTATGCTTGGGGTCGCTGGCCATGAGGCGACGAATGAGCCGCACATCAGCCTCGGGCGAGCGGGCTTCCGACTGGTAGCAGATGCGCGCCCCGCGAATCACGGCCCTGTCGCCCCCCATACACTCCTCCAGCTGCACCCATCCCCTGTCCAGGACGGGTTTACGGATGGGAAGGTCGAGCTGGGGAAGGTCTTCAACGATAAAAGTAGAGTTAGAAGCCTCTAGTTCCTGGTCGTCTTCTAACTCTACATCTGCGTCTTGTGAGACGTCTCGCGCATTCATAGCGATCTCCTGTCTCTAACGATTCAGCGTAATCCCGTGTAGATCAGACCTAACACGGGAGAGTCCGTCACTTCCATTTTATCAGAAAGCCCTCCATCTGCCGAATGATCTCCGCAGCAAAAGTACCTGGAATCTACCGCACTCAGGTCTGCTCAAAGGGTTCCCCCAACGCCGCTGGCGGCCCCCCGCGCAGCAGGGGAGTCAAAAGTGGCCGCACCCTGGGCGGCAGATAGAGCAATAGACGGCTCCAATTACCGCTGACCAGCAACAGGGCCACGATCATCAGGGCAAAGGGCGCTGCCTGAAAGACCTGAGTGGGAACGCGGGGAAAGATGGGTTGCAGGATGCTGCCCAACGACTTGAGGGCGCCAAAGAGATAGGCGCCAAAGGCCACACGTAGGGGGCTCCATCCCCCAAAGATGACGATGGCCAGGGCGATCCACCCAAGCCCCGTCGTGTGTCGATGGCTCCATCCCAGTTTTACGCTGAGGGAATAGGCGCTCCCGGCCAGCCCGACCAGCGCCCCACCCACCAGGGAATATACGTAACGTGTCCCGTTCACGTCCACACCGCGGGCAAAGGCGGATGCCGGACGTTCGCCCACCCCCCGCAACCGCAGGCCGGGTCGCGTGCAAAAGATCCACAGCCAGCTGAGCACGATGGTCAGATAACTCAGATACACTATGATATCCTGATCGAATAGCGTCGGCCCCAGCAAGGGAAGGCGCACCAACCCGGGGATGGGCATGTGGGGCACACTGGGACCCGGCCTGCGCACAAAGGGATTGCCGAGGAAAGAGCTCAGATGCCCACAGAGAAGGGTCAGGGTGAAACCGACGGCTATCTGGTTCTGTCTCAAGGCGATGCTACTGTAGGCCACCACAAAGGCCACCGTGGCCCCCACCACCATGGCCATAAGAAAACCCAGGAGGAGGCTATTGGTCAGAAAAGCGATGGCAAACCCCGCCATGGCCGACAACAGGATGCTGCCATCCAGAGAGAGATTCACCACCCCCGCCTTTTCCGTCAGCGTCTCCCCGATGCCGGCAAAGACCAGCGGGGCGGAGGCGGCCACGACCGAGCGAATGCTATCGACGACGAACGTATTGTTCACTCCATGTCCCTCCTGTTCTCAAAGCGACCAAGTCCGCGAGCCAGCAGAAAAAAGAGAACCATACCCGTCTGCAGTATGCCCCCTAACGACGAATCCAACTGCATGCGCAGTTCGAGACGCGGGCTTGCCACCTGAATGGCACCAAAGAAAAAGACCACCGGGGCCACCCACTGAACCTTGAGACCCGAAAGCAGGACTACGAGTATGGAGAGGTAACCATACCCGCTCGAGATTCCCGGGATCAAACGACGATGAACTGCCGTGGCCTGAAAGCAACCCGCCAATCCCGCCAGGGCACCGCAAGCCACAAAGGCCTTGAGCATGTTACCCGAGGTATTCACCCCCATGCGACGGGTGGCCCGGGCATTCAGACCGATGGCCTTTAACTCAAGCCCCCAATGGGTATCTCGAAGGAGAAAATAGACCAGCACGATGGATATCACGGCAAAAAAGATGGAAACCAAACTGGCCCGCGTGTCACCCAACAGCGGCATCCACGCCCTTGGAGGAAAGGGATCTGTGCCGCTCATCGTCGCCCCGTCGGGGGGCTTCCAGGGGCCGAATATCAAATAGTTGGTGAGAGCCGTGGCGACAAAGTTCAGTCCCAGCCCGCCAAAGATCTCGTTCACCTGGCCATATGTGCGCAGCAAGCCCACCAAGAGCCCCCAGAGGCCGCCGCCAATCAGGCCAGCCACGATGCAGATGGGCAGGAGCAGATAGGAGGGAAGCGCGAGTTGCTGGACCGCCCAGGTGGTCATCAGGGCCCCAGCGACCATCTGTCCCTCGACGCCGATATTCCAGAGCCCTGCCGCAAAGGTGATCAGCATGCCCGCGGAGCAAAGCAAGAGGGGGACCATGGCCACCACGATATCCGCCCATTTCCGCGGGCTCTCAAAGGCCCCGCGGAAAAGGTGACCATAGGCCTCCAGAGGATTGGCACCAGCCAGAAAAAGTAACCCTGTGGCAAAGACAACGGTGAAGAGAAAGGGGGCCAAAACAAAGAGAAACCTCTGGCGGCGCGAAAACCTCATATGCGCTGCCCCCCGATCAGATGTCCCAGTTCCTCCACCTCCACCGCAGAGGCCTGTAGCGGCTCCGACATGACACCCCCGGAAAAGACGATCAACCGATCGCTGTTCTCGATGAGTTCCTCCAGATCGGTGGAGGTGAAAATGATGGCCGCGCCCTCCCGCCTTCGCTGCAAGAGTTTATTCCATACCCAATGCCCAGATTCGATATCCAATCCCCTTGTGGGGTGTTCCAGCATCAGGAGGCGCACGTCGTCGGGGAGCAGCGCAAGGATGGCGCGCTGCTGATTGCCCCCAGAAAGCTCCTCGACGTGCGTCGTCGGCTCTCCCACGATATTAAAGGCCTCGATCAGCTCGGCAGCCCGCCTCTGGGCCCTGGGCCAATCGATAAAGAAACCAGGCGCCTTACCCGTCAGGGCACAATGCTCCCGCAATGTGAGTCCCGGCACCAACCCTTCCTCCAGGCGCGCCGCCGGCAAAAAGGCGATGCCCATCTCCAGATAATCGGCATAGGGACGCCCTTCCATCTCCTGGCCGCAAATGAGAAGGTGCCCCTCGTCCAAGGGGCGCAGGCCCGAACATGCCTCCATCAGGATCCGCTGTCCGCTTCCCTCCAGGCCGGCAAGACCGAGCACCTCGCCCTCCCGCACACACAGGGAGATGTGCTCTATGCTGAGGCGATATGTATGCACCGTGGCGTCCTCGAGTTGCAGGACGGGGTCCCCGAGGGACACATCCCTTTGGGGAAAATACGTGGGATGCTCGCCAAACATCATCTCCACAAGCCGCCGCGGAACCAAAGGCGCCTCGGTCCGGCCGGCCACCCGCCCCTCGCGGAGCACCGTAACGCGGGAACAGAGGGCCTCCACCTCATCAAGTTTGTGCGAGACGAAAATGATCGACAGTCCCTCCTGGGCCAGACGCTGTAGCGCATCAAAGAGAGAGGCCTTTTGCGGGGCCGAAAGTCCCGTCGTCGGCTCGTCCAGGATCATCACACGAACCCCAAGGGACAGAAGGCGTACGATCTCTAGTTGCTGCCTCTCGCCCACGGTGAGGCTGCTCACCAGGGCATCCGGAGGAAGGTGAAACCCGAATCGGTCACACTGTCGCAAGAGTTCCCGCCGACTTTTCCGTGGCCGCAAAAAAAGCCCCTCGCCATATCCAAGACAAAAGTTCTCCAGTACGGTCAACGAGGGAACGTCCAGGGGATCCTGATACAGCATGCCGATACCATTTGCGATGGCCTCGGCGGGAGAACCGAAATGGACCTGGCGACCATCGACGAGGATACGCCCCGCATCGGGCGCCAGATAACCGGAAAGCACCTTCATCAGGGTGGTCTTCCCGGCCCCGTTCTCCCCCAACAGGCCGTGGATCGTCCCGCCTTCCACCATCAGAGAGATGCCGTCGTTGGCACGCACGGAACCAAAATATTTTTTGATCTCGACGAGTTCAACCTTCATCCCACGGGATTCCTAAAAGTGCAAAGGAGGGACGTTGGCACCAACGTCCCTCCTTTAGCCGATCAGGAACTGGCCCCTTCCATACCACGCAAGAGTTGGGGCAGATACCAGATTTCTTCCTCCGTGGCCTGCTCACCATCCTCCAGGTACTGTGTGCCATCCTGCAGATAGAGTGGCCCCTCGAACAGCTTGACGCCACCCCTGCCTAGATCTGCGATGTACTCCTCAAGCATGGCCTGATCCTCCTCGGTCAGCGCCGGGCCGAACTTGTAGCCCACCGTCGTCTCGTCGAGATCGTTGATGTCCTCCCAGTAGGGGTCTCCCCATTCCCAATCATGTTCCCAGTCGTCATTGCGTGCATCCTGCACATATTCCACATAGGCGGGACCCCAGTTGAAATAGGGCACGCCCAGGCAGACCTCGGGCTTGACCTCACAGGCCCCTATATAGTCGTAGGGGATGGCCCAGACCTCCTCGCCCCGCTCATAGCGCTGACCGGCCACGACGATGGCCTCCGTGGTATCGATCCCCGAAATCAACACGTCCACCCCCGAGTTGAACATGTCGTTGGACACCTCGGTGGGATCCAGGGTGACGCCGGGGATGTTGAACCAATAACCGATCCAATTGACGGTGAAGCGCAGATCATCGGCGTCGCCGCCCCGGTATCGCTCGTAACAGTCGCGGCATCCCTGATAGGAGGCGGCAGCCAGGCGACGGGTCTCATCGTTGATGAGAGGGCCAAGATAGCCGACGGCGCCGGTCTCCGTCTTGAGGGCCGCCGCACAGCCCGCCACCGCCTTCATATAATACATCTTGCCCATGAAATTGCGCACATTGTCGGGTGCTTTGCCCGTCTTTGCGTGATCGCCCGAGATATGCACGAATTTGATATCCGGATACTTGGCCGCAGCCTCATCTGTCGCGGCTGCAAAGTCGTCGGAGGTGGTAAAGATGAGCTCCGCTCCCTGAGAAACCATATCATCGACGACCTGTTCCAACGTCGTTCCCTCCCGATCGGATGGGTTGAGCTTGTCCAGATATACCATCTTTGTGTTGGGGACATTCTCCTCCACATATTCGCCCGCCTCATAGTGGGCCTCGCTCCATCCGTGATCGTTATAGGGCCCCACAAGGATGACGCCAAAGACGAATTCCTCTTCTTTTCCCGTAATCGCTTTGCAGCCACTCACGAGCAGACCGACGACGATCAGAATCGCTATCGCCGTCCAAATTCTTCTTTTACACATATCGGTTCTCCCTCCTCCCATCTACAAGGCTCAGCAGAGATAGACACAGGTTCTCAAGCGCACGTACAGTGCATGACGTACGTTGCCATCGATTGCGTTCCCCCGGCCCTCTGTCCTCCAACAGCACCATTCTAGCATACAAGACACGGACTGTCTAACATTTGTGCCTCACAAGATAGGGCCGCATCCCCGGCATCAACTTTTGGCCCAGGGCACCATGCGGCCGGCATCACCCTGCCAGAGGCGGTCCTCCGCCCAGGGCAGGGCCCTGGGCACCCCCTCGACCTCCAGAGCGATCACGGTATCCCGTGGATCGGGAGGGAGGGTGGGCAAATTCCTCAGATAGATATGCTCGCCCTCCTGCACAAAATCGATGGGCCAATCATCGGCCACAAAGCGCGCGTTACGTACAGGGTTGGCGAGTCCCGACAGATGCAGCGTATTTCCGGGCCAATACAACACGTGCAGATAGACGGTAGAATCGACCACGGCCATGCGCCCGATGGAGATACATTCACACACCCCCGGCTTTGACCCATAGATGGCCTCGCCGTTGACGTCCAGCCAATCCCCCACCTCCCGCACCAGATCGACAAAGCGCTGGGGAAACGTGCCGTCGGCCCTGGGACCCACGTTCAACAGCAGGTTGCCGCCCCCCTCGGCCACCTGGGCCAAGATGTGGATGACGCGACCCGGCGCCTTCCACAACCGTTCGCCGGCATGGTAGCCCCAATGCCTCTCCACAGAGGTGATGCAGCTTTCCCAGGGGCGGTCCGGCGCGGAACCCAGGATGCGCTGCTCCGGCGTATCAAAATCGCCGGGCAGACAGGCGCGGTCGTTGATCAGGATGTGGGGCTGCAGCCTGCGAATCATGGCGAACAGTTCCTCCATACGCCACGCCTCGGCATCGTGGGGCCAGGATCCATCGAACCAGAGTACATCCAGGGGGCCATAATTGCTGCAAAGCTCCCGCACCTGGGCATGGGTATACTCGACAAAAGCCTCAAAGCCCTCGGGGTCCCTCTGTGGTCCGGCAAAGTAGGCGGGCCACTGCCAGTCAGCCAGCGAGTAGTAAAGACCCACACGCAGCCCGGCCTCTCGAAAGGCCCCCATATACTCGGCCACCAGATCCCGCCCGGCGCCCGTCTGCGCGCTGGTGAAATCGGATACCTCGCTATCAAACAGACAAAAGCCATCGTGATGTTTGGCCGTCAGCACGGCGTAGCGCATGCCCCCCGCCCGCGCCAGGGCAGCCCACGCCCGAGGGTCATAATGGGGCGCCGTAAAGTCCGCGGCCCGCTCGCGGTATGCGGAGGGACGCAGATGCTCGCGAAAGAGCACCTGCTCCCCCCGTTCGTACAGGGCATACATGCCCCAATGCACAAAAAGCCCATAGCGCGCGTTCTCAAACCAACGCTGCGTCGAATCCCACATCGCCCTCTCCTTCTGCAATCCTCTATCCGCCGCCCGCTCACCACGGACGCCGCCCGATTGTAGGTCCGTAACAGTTCCCCGTCAAAACGCGCAAAAGATTTTCAATGGCGTTCCATCTTTGCCCATCCCCACAGTTATGGTATACTGGTCGCGTTGGCAGTGGCATCTTGAGAAAAATGCGAGAGGAGATACAAGGTTGCAGGCCATCGTCTGCATCAAATCCGTGCCCGACACGACCGAGGTGCGCTTTGATCCGGAGACCAATACCCTGAGGCGCGACGAGGTCGAGTCGATCATCAACCCCTTTGACACCTATGCCATAGAGGAAGCCCTGCGCCTTAGGGAGGCCCACTGCGGCAGGGTGACCGTGCTCAGCATGGGCCCGCCAAAGGCGGAAAAGGAGTTGGAGCAGGCCCTGGCCATGGGGTGCGACGAGGCCGTACTCCTCAGCGCCAGAGAGTTTGCCGGTGCGGACACCTGGGCCACCGCCTACACGCTGGCCCACGGCATCCGCAAATTGGGAGATTATGATCTCATCCTCTGTGGCAAACAGGCCATGGATGGTGATACGGGCCAGGTGGGACCGGGCATAGCGAATCAACTGGGGATTCCCCAGCTCACCTACGTATTCCAGGTGTGCCGGGCGGACTTTTTTCAGGGCAGCATCGAGGTGGTGCGTCTCCTTGAGGAGGGACGTGAAATCGTCACCAGCCCCACCCCCGCCCTGTTGACGGTGGTCAAGGACATCAACCAGCCCCGATACCCCCTCCTCCGCCTCTTTCGCAGGGCGCGCCGCACCGATATTGCCGTCTGGGGGCCAGAGGATCTGCCCGATGTGAAGGAGAGCCTGTTGGGATTGGACGGTTCCCCCACGCAGGTGGTCAAGATCTTTACCCCGCCCAAGCGCGACGGTAAAGTAGAGATTTTCGAGGGAGAGACGGTAGAGGAGACGGCGGAGCGTCTCGCAGACAAGCTGATCCAAGAAAGGGTGGTATAGGGGAAGCACGCATGGCGTTGTTGATCATAGACGAAAAAGCCTGCATAGGCTGTGGGGCATGTGTCGATATCTGCCCCTTTGGTGCCTTGACACTGCTAGATGATGTGGCCGTGGCCAACGACAATTGTACGGCCTGTGGAGCCTGTATCCCCGAGTGTCCCGTCGATGCCCTTTCCCTGCCCCAAAAAGAGCGTGCGGGCACGCCGGATGCGGAGAGCTACAAGGGCGTGTGGGTTTGGATCGAGCAATTTCGGGGACAGGCGCTGGACATCTCCTGGGAGATGCTGGGCAAGGGGCGAGAGCTGGCCGATCAATTACAGAGTAGCCTGACCGCCTGCGTCCTCGGCGAGGGCGTACAGGAAGCGGCCCAGGAGGCCGTCGCCTACGGCGCCAATCGCGTCTTTCTCGCCGACGCTCCCGTACTGTACACATGCCGCACGGCGCCCTATGCGCGCATCCTGGTCGATCTGGTACGCGCGTACAAACCGGCGATCTTTTTGATGGGCGCCAGTTCCCGGGGGCGCGACCTGGCCGGTTCCATAGCCACCACATTGCACACGGGGCTCACCGCCGACTGCACGGGCCTGGAGATCGAGACGGAAAGCGGTCTTTTGCGCCAGACGCGGCCGGCGTACGGCGGCAACATCATGGCCACCATCCTGACACCCCATCATCGCCCCCAGATGGCCACAGTGCGTCATCGCGTGTTCGACGCCCCCACCCCCGATCCCGAACGCAAGGGCCAGATCATTCCCGTGCCCGTGGGGATTGACGAGGAGGAGATCGAGACAAGCGTCCTCGATTTCATCCTGCAAGAAAAGGAAGTCAACATCGCCGATGCCGACGTCATCGTCTCCGGCGGGCGCGGCATGGGCGGCCCCGAGGGCTTTGAGCCCCTCTTTGAGCTGGCCCACGTGCTGGGCGGCGCGGTGGGGGCCTCGCGCGCCGCCGTGGACGACGGCTGGATTCCCTATGCCCATCAGGTAGGACAGACAGGGCGCACGGTAAAGCCCGATCTGTACATCGCTTGCGGCATCTCGGGGGCCATCCAGCATCAGGCGGGCATGTCCACATCGCGAACGATCGTGGCCATCAACACGGACCCCAACGCGCCCATCTTCGACCTCGCCGATTACGGCATCGTGGGAGATGTGGCCCAGGTGGTGCCCGCCCTGACGGAACAGCTTCGCAAGAAACTGGATACATGACGTGCCCCAAGAAAAGAATTTTAGGACTGGTATATTTCAACACATAGCGTCCACTGCTATATGAGGAGTTATAGATGGCTCATTCCTATGCACAGCGAGAAACGATAACCTGCCCCAGTTGCGAAAAGTCATTTTCTGCCGACGTATGGACCATCGTGGACATCGCCGAGCGCCACGACCTGATGGAGCAGATACTCGAGGGGACCCTGCACCAGGTTTCCTGCCCCTTCTGCGACGCCGATGTCCCCGTGGATCTTCCCCTCCTTCTCTATCGACCGGGGCAGCCGCAGCCTCTCCTGTTTTCCCCGTCCCAGGAGACGAGCAAGATGGAACGGCGTGCAGAAGCGGTGGACCTCGTCGAGCGCCTGCGCAAGTCCGTGGGCGAAGATTGGAACAACGACTGGTTGGCGCAGGTGGGGGTGGTCCATCGCGAGCGCCTGGCGCAGGCGCTAAAAACTGAACAGGAGATGTCGCCGGCGAATGTGCCATCCTCCGCCCTCGCGGAAAAGTTGCAGACCTTTATGCAAAAGGAGACCTGGCTGGCCTCTCAACGTTACCTGGAAGAGCACGCCGACCTCCTGGGAGAAGCCGCCGATCAGATCCTTGAAGACCTGATCAGGACATCCCGAGAGCGCGGCGAGGAGGATTACGTCCAGGTGTTCGAGGAACATCGTCAGGTCCTGCAGCGCTGCCGGGAGGTGGGCGTGAAAGAGGCCTTTGCCGAAAAGATTCGCCAGAGCCAGCAAGAGGAGACGGACCTGGAGGAGACGATATCCGTCGTCCAGGCATTTGTGCAGGCCCAGAACTGGGCAGAGACCCGGGATATCCTGCAAGATCACCCTGAACTGCTGGAGGCAAGGGGAGACAGGATCATGGGGGCCTTTATCGAGGCCGCCCGCGAGATGGGCGACGAGGAAAGCACAGCGATCCTTCAGGAACACCGCGATCTGCTGCGGCGCTGCCAGGAGGTGGGACTGGAAAACGCTTTCGTCGAGAGGATGGAGGTCGAAGAGGAAGGGAGCGGAGAATCCCTGGTACAGGCCCTGGAGGCCTTTGTGGTTGCCCAGACCTGGGACGAGGCACAACGCATCGTGGAGGAGCATCCCGATCTGCTGCGGGAGGAGATAGGCGAGGCCATCGCCCTTCTCGTCGATTCGGCACGGGAAGAGGGCGACGAGGAGACGGCGACCATCTTGCGGGAACACCGGGAAATCTTGGCGCGCTGTCGGGAGATGGGCGTAGAGGCGGCCTTTGCCCAAGCAGTCGGGGGGCAGGACGCGGACGAGCCAAACGACGCAGGATAAAATGCCCTGTAGCGACGACAGTTTTCCGTTCGCATACATACCATGAAGATCACCCGGGCCGAAATAGAGCGCATCCGGGACCTGCGATACCACCGCACGCCCTCCCTGCGCGTGCGCACCGAGGAGCAGGCCCTGAACTATGTGAACGAGATCGGGTTCTGCTTCCTCTTTGGCGAACAGGGGGTGGAGATGCCCACGCTGTGGGCCGCCGTCTGCGGCGAGGAGCGCCCCGTCCCCCGACATCGCCACGATCCGGACAAGAGCCGCACCTGGAAATGGAAGGACACCCTGCCCTCCAAGGGGGCCATCCACTATGGCAAAGTGCTGCGCCGCAAACCCACCCTGGTCTCGCTGGAGATGCTCCCCCACTTTTACGCCCTGTCGCCCAACTATGGTGATCTCTACGATTACATCGACCAGTACGAGAGCGGGCATCTGAGCGTGGAGGCCAAGCAGATCTATGAAGCCCTGCTCGAGGGCGGCGTCATGTCCACCACCAAACTGCGCCGCGCCGCCGGGCTCGCCGGTGGTGATAACGCCCGCCGTTTCGATCGCGGCATCACAGAGCTGCAGATGGAGCTCAAGATCGCCAAGGTGGGCATCTCCCGCGCCAACCGCTGGCGCTACGCCTATGTCTACGATCTCTTTCTTCGCCAGTTCCCCGAGATCGTGGAGGAAGCCCGTGCCATCAGCACCGACGAGGCCCGGGAGACCCTGCTCAGACGCCACCTGCACAACGTGGTCGCCCAACCCGAGGGGGCCACACGCCGCATTTTTCGCTGGCACAGGACGGATTGGGAGCGCACGCTGACGCGCCTTGTGGAGCGCGAGATCATCGAGCGCGAGCGGAACATCGAGGGCATTGGCGATAATTGCCTCCTTCTCCCGCCTTTGGAATAGGCTGGTCACAGTATGCAAAGATGGGATAAGGTGCTATTATGCTAGAAGCTGCAGAGGCCTGATGCAAGAGGAGGAATAGATGAGAGAATCTGAACAGATACAGACGGACAAAAGATCGTTAGAGGGTAAAGTGGCCTGGGTGACCGGCTCCTCCCGTGGGATCGGGAGGGTGATCGCCACAGAGTTGGGTAGCCTGGGTGCCTCTGTCGTGGTACAGGGCACGACGCCCATCTCCACGCGCGCCTTTGATGAGGCGGATTCCCTGGAGGCCGTGGCCCAAGAGATCGCCGAGGCTCACGATTGTGAGGTACTGCCCGTATCGGGAGACCTCACGGACGCAGACGTGGTAAAAGGTGTGGTCGAACAGATTCGGGACGAGTTCGGACGCATCGACATCCTCGTCAACTGCGCCGGCGGCGACGTGGGCGCCGAGGGAACCAGCGGTCCCCAGGGGGGCAAACCACAGGGCAACGACGCCGTGAATATCTCCCTGGAGGATATTCGCGCCGTCCTGGATCGCAACCTCATGACCTGCATCCTCTGCTGTCGCGAGGTGGCCCCGGAGATGATGGAGAGAAAAGGGGGCTGGATCGTCAATATCGGCAGCATCGCCGGCCTGCAGGGCATTGCCGAGTCGGCCATCTATGCCACGGCCAAGGCCGGGGTACACGAATATTCCCGCTGCCTGGCCGCGATGATGCGCCCGTACGACGTGCACGTCAACGTCATCGCCCCCGGTGAAACGGTCACGCCACGCTTTGTGGCCAGCCGGTCCATCGACGAGGAACGCATGGTAAAGGGAGACACGCTGGAGCGCTACGGATGGCCCGACGAGGTGGCCAGTACCGTGGCCTTTTTGGTGTCCGACGACGCCTCCTACATCACGGGGCAGGTCCTGCGGGTGGACGGGGGCAAGCAGAGCTGGCCCAGTTGAAGAACCTGAGCCCAGGGCTGAACCCCCTGGGCTCAGGTTCTGAGGGAATGCGTCTGCGGATTCCCCGCCCTTTACGAGGGCTAGAGGAGAGCCCTGAAAGGGCTTTGCAAGATGAGCCTGGGCCTTCAGGCCCAGGTCAGAGGCTCAGATATCATAACGCTATTAGACGACAGAAAGACGCACTAAAGCTAGATTCAACAGTTGGCGGCTTTTTGTTGTGTCAGAACATCCGAAAGAGCCGCTGGGGAGGCAATGCATGGCGATTTATGGTAGAGACGCAAGATCTTGCGTCTCTACGAAATCACTTGTGGCTCCCCTGCAGACAACTATTGGACCATTCCTTGCTTTTTTCGGTAGCGACAATCGAACCTACAAGTGTTGAAAACGGGCTAAAGAAAGGACGAATATGGGAGACAGCCTGACGCACAAGATCATCAGGGAGCATCTATGCAGCGGCGAGATGCGCCCCGGCACGGAGATAGGATTGCGCATCGATCAGACGCTGACCCAGGACGCCACGGGCACCATGGCCTATCTGCAGTTCGAGACCCTGGAACTGCCAGGGGTCAAGACGGACCTGTCGGTCAGTTATGTGGATCACAACATCCTGCAGACCGATTTCCGCAACGCCGACGACCACCGTTATCTTCAGTCGGTGGCCGCCAGGTACGGCCTCTACTTTTCCCGACCCGGGAACGGCATCTGTCACCAGGTGCACCTGGAGCGCTTTGGCGTGCCAGGCGACACGCTGCTGGGCTCCGACAGCCACACCACCACGGCGGGAGGCCTGGGCATGCTGGCCATGGGCGCCGGGGGCCTGGACGTGGCCGTGGCCATGGCCGGGGAGCCCTTTTACGTGCCCATGCCCGAGGTCGTCCTGGTGCATCTGACGGGGGAATTGCCCCCCTGGACGTCGGCCAAGGACGTCATCCTCGAACTTTTGCGTCGCCTCTCCGTCAAGGGGGGCGTGGGCAAGGTGTACGAGTATGGCGGGCCGGGCATCGAGACCCTGAGCGTGCCCCAGCGGGCCACCATCACCAACATGGGCACCGAGTTGGGGGCCACCACCTCCATCTTTCCCAGCGATGAGCGGGTGCGTCGATTCCTGCAGGCGCAGGAGCGGGAGGAAAAGTGGCGGCCCCTGGCAGCCGACGCCGACGCCGTGTACGATGAGGTCATCGAACTGGATCTCTCCAGCCTGGAGCCCCTGGTGGCCCGTCCCCACAGCCCGGGCAACGTGGTTCCCGTCCGCGAGATCGCCGGGATGGCCGTGGATCAGGTCTGTATCGGGAGCTGCACCAACTCTTCCGTTGTCGATCTGGAGATGGTCGCCGCTATCCTCGAGGACAAGGTGGTACATCCCGAGCTGTCGCTGACGGTGAGCCCGGGCAGCAAGCAGGCGTTGACCATGATCGCCAAGAGCGGAGCGCTGGCAGACCTGGTGGCGGCGGGGGCGCGCATGCTCGAGGCCGGCTGCGGCCCCTGCATCGGCATGGGGCAGGCTCCTGAAAGCGGCGCCGTCACCCTGCGCTCCTTCAACCGCAACTTTGAGGGACGCAGCGGCACCGAGGACGCCCAGATCTATTTGGCGAGCGCCGAGGTGTGCGCGGCCACGGCCCTCAGGGGCGCGATGACCGATCCCCGCGACCTGGGCACGCCGCCCACCATCAAGATGCCGGACACCTTTGTGATCGACGACAATATGATCGTTCCCCCTCAAGAGGGGGACTTGGAGATCGAGCGCGGCCCCAACATCAAACCTCTGCCCACGCGGGGCGAACTGGACGATGTCCTGGAGGGTAAGACGCTATTGGTGGTGGGGGACAACATCACCACCGACCACATCATGCCCGCCGGCGCCGAGATCCTGCCCTATCGCTCCAACGTGCCCGCCCTGAGCGACTATGTCTTTGTGCGGGTGGATCCCGATTTCCCCGCGCGCGCCCGGGAGGCGGGGGGCGGCTTTATCGTGGGGGGCGAGAACTATGGCCAGGGCTCCAGCCGCGAGCACGCCGCCCTGGTGCCCATGTACCTGGGCATCAAGGCCGTGTTGGCCAAGTCCTTTGCCCGCATCCATCGGGCCAACCTGGTCAACGTGGGCATCCTGCCCCTCACCTTTGTCGATCCCGGCGATTATGAGCGATTCCAGCGCGACGACGTGCTGCGCATCGAGGGCGTGCGCGAGGCATTGGAAGCGGGAGAGCCTTTGACGGTGAAGAACCTGACCCAGGATTATACGGTACAGATGCGGTGCGACCTGTCGGCGCGCCAGGTGCGGGCGGCCCTCGCCGGCGGCCTGCTGAACGCCATCAAGGCCGACGTCGAATAAGGATTATCGTATGGGGGTTGTGCTTTGCACAACCCCCATATATGAAGAAAAACAAGGAGAGACCATGACATATACGGTCACATTGATCCCCGGAGACGGCATCGGGCCAGAGGTCACCGGGGCCATGCAGCGCGTGGTGGAGGCCACGGGCGTGGAGATAGAGTGGGAGACGGTGGAGGCGGGCGCCGGGGCCATGGAGGAATATGGCACCCCCCTGCCCGATCACGTGCTGGAGACGCTCCGGCGCAACAGGGTGGGGATCAAGGGGCCCATCACCACCCCCGTGGGCACGGGCTTTCGCAGCGTCAACGTGGCCATTCGTCAGGAACTGAACCTCTATGCCAACGTGCGCCCGGTCAGGACCATCCCGGGCGTGGCCTCCCGCTACGAGGACGTGGACATTGTCATCGTGCGCGAGAACACCGAGGGGCTCTATGCGGGCATCGAGCACGAGGTGATGGCCGGCGAGGCCGCCGAGGCCATACGCATCATCACCCGTCGGGCCAGCGAAAAAATCGCCCGCTTTGCCTTCGAGTATGCCGTGGCCAACGACCGCCAACAGGTCACCGCCGTACACAAGGGCAATATCCTGAAACTCACCGACGGCCTCTTTTTGGAGACGGCGCGGCGGATGGCGGGAGACTATCCCCAGATCGGCTTCAACGACCGCATCGTGGACAATATGTGCATGCAACTCGTCCAGAGACCCCACGAGTACGACGTCCTCGTGCTGCCCAACCTCTACGGAGACATCGTCAGCGACCTCGGCGCGGGGCTGGTGGGCGGACTGGGCGTGACTCCCGGAGCGAACATGGGCGACGAGATGGCCGTCTTTGAGCCCGTGCACGGCTCCGCGCCC
>CAZMOW010000018.1:0-35200 GCA_964567975.1 uncultured Anaerolineales bacterium
CTGGATGCCTCTCCATCCCCTGCCGCTACGTACATACCCCGTCAGAGATGGTGGATTATGGAGATGTACAGGGCAGTGTAGATCTCTTGAGCGCCATGCTGGGTGGAGAGATCGACCTTTCTCAAGCATAGAAAACCGGGGGCTGAGAAGAAACGTCGTCTTCTCCGCCCCCGGCAAATGCAGGAACTCAAGAGCCGCTGATTTGGCCGTCGAGAGCCTTTTCCCAGGCCTCGATCAAGGCGGGCAGATCCTTAAAGACGAAATCCACGGGCACGTCGTGCTCTTTGGCCTCCCGTTCCTCAGAGATGCCCGTCAACACCATCATCGTGGCGATCCCCGCGCGGTACCCTCCCAGGATGTCCGTCTCCACCCGATCCCCCAGGATGGCCGTCTCCTCCGGTCTCGCGTCAAGTATATCCAGCGATTGTTCGAACATGATCGGCTCCGGCTTTCCCACCACGATGGGCTCCACATCGGTGGCCGCGATCAAAGCCGCCAGGATACTGCCCGCGCCTGGTATTATGTCATTCTCCAGAGGATAGGTCTTGTCCGGATTGGTCCCCACAAAGATCGCGCCATCGCGAATAGCCAGGCAGGCCGTCTTGAGCTTCTCAAAGTTGATCCCCCTATCCCAGCCACAAACCACATAGTCCGCGTCGCGACCGGCCATCGCAAAGCCACGCTTCTGCAACTCCTCGACGAGAGCCTCCTCCCCCACCACGTTGACCCTCGCACCGTTCGGCGCCCGGGCCTTTAAATAGTTGGCCGTGGCGACGCCGGATGTCACGATGGACTCTTCCGGCACGCGGACGTCCATCCTCTTGAGACGCGCGACAAACTGGGCGGGGGTCGACGTGGAATTATTGGTAACGAGGAGATAGTCGATATCTTCCAGCTCCAGGAATTTGATGAGCTCGCCACTGCCCGGCAGGGCCGTCTTCCCCCGATACAGGACACCGTCCATATCGATCAGCAGATTACGGATATTTGCCAATTCTGTCATATTTCACTCCATCAACGCTGTTAGCAACTAATTGACCGCGAAACCAATGGAACAATCACCTTATTAACCCTATTCTCGACGCGTCAGCTACTCCTCACACCTCTGCAAGACCGGGAGAACAAAACCTCGCTCACGCGCTCGCTTCACGATGGCCTCCTCGTCAAGGGTGAGCAGTTCACCATGTCGCATAAGGACGCGGCCTGCCACAATGGTGGTATCCACGTGAACCTCCCCCACAAGCACGGCCAGATCCTCGAACAGGCTTCTTTCGTCCAGCACATCGACCCGAGGACGATCAAGAAAGATCATGTCCGCAACAGCACCCTCCTCAAGGCGTCCCAGGTGATCCCGAAACACCGTCGAGGCCATGGCCGCATTGTCTTGAAAGACCATCCGTCCAATCTGTTCTATGCTGAGCTTCCGTGCCGCGTCCCACACATGCCTATGCAAAAAGTAGGCGCTCTGCAGCGCTCCAAACATGTTGCTCAGATGCCTGCCACAGCCGATACATACCTTCAGATCGTTCTCCAAAAGCCGCGCCACCGGGAGCGGTTCCGAAGCATGCAGAGCAGCCGGCACAGGATTATATACAGGCCAGGACCTGGCCTGTAAGACAGAATCCATCTCATACGACATCATGCGCTCACAACTCAAAAGAAGGGTACGAGGCCCCAGGATGCCAAACTTTTTCAGGCGATCCAACACGCCTATCCCATAGCGTTCGCTGGACTCGCGATCATCGGCCGACGTTTTGGAGGCGATGACGCTGAATCCCGTATCGCAAAGTGCTCCCGCCCTGATAAAAGCCCCCAACATGTCATCCGAGAATCCCCCCGAGGTCTCTAATCCTATGGATCCGATCAGCAACGGCTCCTCGGCGGCCCGACGGGCAAAACGCACGTTCTCCTTTATACTTTCCTGCACGATGGCTGCACCCTCATCCTCCCTGGCAATGTGTGATACACACCCCCGCATACCCGCCTGAAAGAGGGCCTCCGCCATCGCATCGAGCGCGTGGGCGATCAGATGGGAGGAGAGATGATAGTCAAAGACCGTCGTCGTGCCATTCCGAATGGCCCTTATACAGCCGAGGAGTGTATGATACCGAAGATCCTCGTAACAACGCCCCGTGTCGATCGAAGGGGAGGGCGGATAGAAAAGAGAGGACGAGCGAGAGGCTCCTTTCCACAGGAGCGCATGTAACATAGTATGAGGACAGATCATCCCTGGCATCACAAGCATTCCCTGGGCGTCAAGCCGCTCCTCGTCTGGATACCGCTTGCAAAGGTCGAGCGTACCCCCCACATCCACGATGCGCCCCTCGTCCAGACGCAGAGCACGATCGCGCAACAGACGGGTACGCTCCCCCTCGATTCCCAAAAGCGTGGCCTTGACAATTAGCATATCCGATTTCCAGACACGTTTCCATCGAAACAAGATTATACCATAGCCAAAGAAGAGTGACCAGCGTCGTTTGCCTCGCGTTACCCTTCCACTGGCTTGCCTAAGAGCGCCATCATGTGTAAACTGAGTATAAGACAAGATCAGAAGACGACAATAGATGTATATGGTACCTCGAGCACGATAATCGCAAGGGAGAGGAGACAAGATGGAGCTCAAAGAGTATCGTGTCGTCGACCTGACACACGTCATCGAACCGGAGACGGGATCGCGGCCCGTGCACATCGAACGCGTGCCCGCGCCCCACGCCGAACCAGATGGCCCCTGGTACATCATGCACAGGGTCGAGATGACCCTGAATCACGTGGGCACCCATATCGAGGCCCCCTACCACGTGCGTAGAGACGGGATGGATGTGGCAGATGTCCCTGCTGCGAACCTATGTGGCCCGGGTATCCTGCTGGATATGACCTTCACCGAACCGGGCGGTACCGTCACGCGGGAGGACATGGAAAAGGCAGCGGAGCAGGCGGGCGGCATCCGGGAGGAGGATATCCTGCTGGCACGCTTCGATTACGACGGCACGGACGCCACTGCACGTCGCTTCGAGGCTGAAGCCATCGCCTACGTCGTGGAAGCCGGGATAAAGATGATGGCCGTCGATCTGGGGGGGATCGAGCTCCCTGAGGACGACCCACGGCTGGCCGGACAGTACAATCACCATCAACTCCTGGACAATGACATCTGCCTCATAGAGCGGGCGGCCAACCTGGATCAACTGAGCCAATCGCGGTTCTTTGTGTTCGGCATGCCCATCCCCATAAAGGGACTGGACAGCTTTCCCGTGCGGCTGATCGCCCTGGAAGACGTACAGTAGGAGAGGATGATGGCAAAAAAGAAGGAAACTCGGAAGCAAGAAGAGGTGGTCCAGGGAGATGAAGCGCTGGCCCGGGGCGCCCTGGCGGCCGGCGTGCGTGTGGTGACGGGATACCCCGGCTCCCCCTCCACCGGCGTCTTTGACAACATTCTAACCCACGTAAAGGATGCGGAGACGCACGTCCAATGGTCTCCCAACGAAAAGGTGGCCATGGAGACGGCCATCGGCGCCTCCATCGGCGGATCGCGAACGCTCGTGGCCCTCAAGAGTGTGGGACTGAACGTGGGCCTCGATCCCCTGGCCACCGTCTCTCTCAGCGGCTGCCATGCAGGTTTTGTCATCCTCCTGGGCGATGATCCCGGCGCCTGGGCCTCACAGAACGAGCAGGACTCGCGATGGTCCCTCCGTGTAGCAGAGGTCCCCATTGTGGAACCTCTGAGTGTGGACCAGGCCGCCCCATTGATGCATCAGGCCTTTGCCTGGTCCGAATCCCTGGGCATGCCCGTCGTGGTGCGAGTGACCCGCGCCCTCACGCTGGCATATGGCTCCCTCGTATCGTTACCAACCCCACCATCTCCCCAAAAGGATTTCTTACGCGAGCGCAACCGCTGGATCGCCCTGCCCTACCTGGTCGAGGATCGTCACCACAACCTGCATCAAGGGCTCCGCCAGATGCAAACGGCCTTTGAAACTTCCCCCTACAACGTTCAGGAGGGACAAGGAAAGGTGGGCGTGATAGGCGTTGGATACGCCTTCTCCAAACTCAGGTCTCTGGTGGAGGAACACCCGCTGCCCTGCCAGATCATGGGGCTCTCCACCACCTGGCCCCTTCCCGAGAAGAGAATCACCGAATGGGCCCAGGGTTTGCACCGCATACTCGTGCTGGAGGAAAACGGCCCCTTTGTAGAGCAACAGGTTCGCGCCTTGGCACAGCGTCACGCCCTCCCCTCCCCCATCCTGGGCCGGGAGGATGGCTCTGTCCCGTCGGAGGGAGAGCTGGATGCGGCCAAGATCACGGCAGCCCTACGGGCCCTGTTGCCCGACGCCCAACTGCCACAACAGGAGGTCGAGGAACGCAGCATGCCCAGCAAGGTACCCCTCTGTGACGACTGCCCCTACCGCCCAACCTTTGACGCCCTGCTCACCGCTATGGAACGTAACGGAGGACGGGAACGCCACATCGTCATCGGCGAGACGGGTTGTATGGTGCGTGCTAATCTGCCCCCCCTGGAGCTCTTTGATATCAAATACTCTCTCGGATCTGGCCTGGGCATCGGCCTAGGGGTGGCTCTCAGCCATACCGACCACCGTGTGGTGGCCATCCTGGGAGACTCCTCCTTCTTCCATTCCGACATCCCCACCATGCCCCAGGCAGTGCAACTCGACCTACCCATGCTGGTGATCGTGCTGGACAACGACGTCACCGCCCTGACTGGCGGACAGGTACATCCTGGCAGCCGCAGGGACGAACGGGGAAGGCCACGGGACAAAAAGGCGGATCTGGTCGACGTGATCCGCGGCTGTGGTGCAGAGCCTCAGCTATTCAGGCCCCAGGACCGTGTCGAGATGGAGGCGGCCTTTGACCGCGCCCTTGCGGGGGACGGTCTCCAGGTCGTCGTCGCCCGGGGCCCCTGCCCCCGCTACGTGGAAGAGGTATGAGAGGACCACATGACCACCCGATTCCTGCATGCCGCCGATATCCACCTGGGATACCAGCAATATAATAGCAGGGAGCGCTATAACGACTTTGCGCGGGCCTTTGAGCAGATGGCAGACGACGCGATCGGTCACGACACAGACTTTGTGTTGGTGGCCGGGGATCTCTTTCACAAACGCACCGTCGATCCGCGAACCCTCTTACAGGCGACCCGAATTCTGGGTCGCCTGCAGGACGAGGGCATTCGTGTCCTCGCCATCGAGGGAAATCACGATCGCTCTCCCAGGAATGAGGGGTTCTCGTGGCTGGACTATCTGACCGAGATGAATCTGCTCAGTCTGCTCAGCGCCCAGTATGAAGGAGACCACCTGATCTGCCCTCCATGGAGCTATGAAAAGGGAGGCTGTTATATAGATCTCGGCGACGTGCGCGTGATGGGCGTCCGCTATTGCGGAGCCCGGATCCCGCGGGTGATCCGCGATCTGTCCAAGACCCTGGAAAATCTTGAGGGAGAGCAACCGCCCTTTACCATCCTCATGCTTCATGCTGGCCTGGAAGGCGTGTTGCCCAACTTTGGCGGCACGTTGACCCATGCCCAACTGGAGACGCTCCGCCCACACGTGGACTATTTGGCGCTGGGCCACGTTCACAAACCCTACAAGCGGGATGGCTGGATCTTTAATCCGGGCTCCTTGGAATCGAACAGTGTCACAGAGAGCGAGTGGGAAGATCGCGGCTATTTCATCGTTGACGTGCATCCCGCGAGCAATCCTACGTTTACCGTAACCGAGATCCACAACGCGCGGCGCTCTTTCATCTGCCCCTCCTTCGAGGTCGATCCGTACGATACGCCCGAGGCCCTCTATGCGGCCCTGAAAGATCACCTCCAGGATGAGGCGGAAGCGCAGAATACGGAGCAACGGCCGGTGGTGGTGCTGCGCATGACGGGCGTCCTCCCCTTTGATCACAACGATCTGGATATCGAGTATATCGACGAACTGGTACGCGACGTTTTCAGTCCCATCGTCTGCAGTATCAAAGACGTCACCATCCCCAACGACTTTGAGATCCGCGTCAACGACACCATGAGCCGCAAAGAACTGGAATACTATGTAGTGAAGGAACTGGTGGAGCGGGATGTGCGTCGGCGCGATGACAGTGAAGGATGGACCAATACGGTCCTCAAACTTAAGGACATGGCCCTGGCGGGCGCGACCACGGACGAAATAGTGAGCGAACTCTCGGCCTTTCGAGAGACTGTAGAATACGAGGACGGCGAACCTTGCTGATAAAGCGTCTTGAGCTGGAGAATTTCAAGAGCTATCAAAAGGTGACCATTCCCTTTCAGCCGGGCACCAACGCCATCACTGGAGCCAATGGCTCGGGCAAGAGCAGCATCGTGGAAGCCATCGGTTTCGCTCTCTTTGATTATCAGCCCGAGGGCGTAAGGCTGACGGATCTGCTGCGCGAGGGCAGCAGTTCAGGGAGCGTGGTCGTACGTTTTATCTCCCCGTCCGACGAGTGCGAATACGAGGTGGAGCGCCAGTTCAGCGAGCGGGCCACCACGCGCTACTGTGTCTATTCCACGGTATTGGGACGCCAGAGCCTCACCGAGGGGGCGGAGGATGTAAAGGGCTGGATCCGCCAGCATCTGGGACTGGACCCAGATGCCAGGCTGGATTACACCTTTGAGAACACGGTGGGCGTTCCCCAGGGCACCTTTACGGCACCTTTCCAGCAGCCAGCCAGCGCGCGCAAAGAAATCTTTGACCCCCTCATGCAGGTGGACGAATACCCAAGGGCCAGTACCCAACTCCGCGACACCGAGAGGGATCTGGAACAGCAGGAGGCCAAACTCCGCGAAGAACTGGCCCGACTGGAGGGTCAACTGACTCAACTCCCAAAAGTCCGCCAGCAAAAAGTGCAAATCTCGAGTACCCTGGAGGAACTGGAACAGGACATCACGGCGCTGCAAGAGGCGCACGGAGAGGCGCTGGAACACCTGCAGCATCTCGATCAAGTCGAGGAGCACCTGCGAGAGAGCGAGCAAAAGCGCGACGACGCCACAACGGCTCTTGAGGCGGCAAAGAAACACTTTGACGTCACCCGCCAGGCCTTGGACGAGGCCGAACGGGCCAAAAACCTCGTCGAGGAGAACGAGGAGGGACACCAACAGTATATAGAGGCCAACGAAAAACTCCAGGAACTGGAAGAGAGGCGTACCAGGCGAGACACCCTGCTGGCGACACGCGGCGATCTGGAAAATGAGGCCACGCGGATCGAGACGCAGTACGAGAACCTGGCTGCAGATCTGGAGGAGATAGCCGCCGCTGCCAGGCGTATGGAAGATCTCGCGCCACACCTCAGGGAACAGGAGAAACTGGAAGCGGCCCTCGCAGAGGCACAGGAGGATGTCCGCACCCTCACAAATCTGGCCGAACGCGAGGACCAGATTCTACAGCAGATCCAGGAGGAGAAAAAAGAGGTCGAGCGCACCCAAAAAGAGTTGCAACGCGCCACAGCGCTGACGCAGCAGATAGAGGAGCAAAGGGAGAAAAGGGAGATCCTGCTACAGCGTGAACGTGTTCTGAACGAGGAGATGGCCACCAGCCGCGCCGAGCGAGCACGCCTGGCCGAGCAGTCGGCCAGACTGGAGGAGAGTGAGGAGGCCCGCTGTCCCGTGTGTGAGGCGCCTCTCACTCCCGAACATCGTCAGGAACTGCTATCGCGAAACGCCAAAGAGATTGGAGACCTGGCGCAACGCATCGCCGATCTGGAGGCCCAGGCCCGAGAACTGGACAACCAGCGACAGCAGCTGGACGCCGCCCTGGATCGGACCCGACAAGAATTGCAGGCGCTTCCCGGCAAGGGGGAACTGCAGCGCACCCAGAGTCGCCTGTGCGGATGGAAGAACCAACTGCAAAAGATACACGAAAAAGCAGCGCAGTTGGAAAGCGGCCCCGAACGCGTCGAGACGTTGGAGGCGAGACTGGAGTCCTTGGGCGATCCACGCAGCGAATATCGGGTCCTTCAGAACAGGGTAAAAGAGCGCAAGACCAAAGAGACGAGACGAACCGAACTGGAGAAAGAGTTGGCCAGGACGGGGGAAAAGATAGGAGAATTGGACCAGGAACTGGAATCCTTCGCCCCGTTGGATCAGGACATTCAGAGGACACGCGAGACACGGGATCGCCATAGCGACGCCCACGACGCTTACCTCGCGAATCTCCAGGTTGCTCAGCAGTACGCCGCCCGACGGGACGCCGTGCAGGAGAGCGAACGTACGGTTGAGCGCCTGCGAAAAAGATTAGAAGAGTTGGAACGGGAACTAGAGGCGTCCCGTCGGGATTATGATGCCGATGAGCACGCACACGTCAGGGAAGAGGAGGATCAGCTAAAGCAGGAACTTACTCAGAAAACCACACAACGGGAGGACAGACAGGACCGCCTACAGATCTTGACCGAGGAGATAGAGAACCTGGAAGCGCTGGTGAAAACAGAGGGACAGAAACGCTTGGCGCTCGAACGCATAGAGGATCTGGAGCAGATCATGGCCACCGTCCGCGATTTGCTCAAGAAGGCGGGGCCCCACGTGACAAAGCAGTTGGTCTATCAGATATCCGTAGAGGCATCGAACCTCTACGCCGAGATCATGGGCAGCCATAGAGGACGGCTACGCTGGACGGTGGACTATGAACTCTCCCTGGATGTCCAGGGAAGACAGCGCACTTTCCGCCAGTTCTCTGGCGGGGAACAGATGGGAGCGGCCCTGGCCCTGCGCCTGGCCCTCTTGCACGAAATATTACCAATCGACGTGGCCTTTTTCGACGAGCCCACGGCCCACCTCGACCCGGCACGCCGCGATGGATTGGCGGAAAAGATCATGCAGGTCAAAGGCTTCTCACAGCTCTTTGTCATCAGCCACGACGATACCTTTGAGCGCGCCGCGCAGAACTATATAAGAGTGGCCAAGGACGAGAATGGCAGCCATCTGGAGGAAGCATAAATCATGCTCAGCATAGGGCACGTCAGGCGCGCCTTACAGACCAAACGGGACGCCTTTACCATGTATGGCAGAGGGACGATTCGGACGCGCCGACGATACGAAGAGATACTGACATGGCTGTCCGAACAGAATCACGAGCATCTGGTGGATATGCTGAGCCCTTACAGACATCCAGGGGCACGCCCCACACATGAGCACATCAGGGGCCGTCCCATGGGCCTGATCATGCCCTGGCAGCAGGAGCCGACGGACCATCAAGAGGCCCGACAGTGGGCCCTGGACACCCTGAAACGGGTGCCCACCCTGGCCGTAGATGGCTCGCAGATCTTTCCCTCCACCGATTTCTCTGTCCCCGTCGGCGCGGTCCAGATTGGCTGGTTTGAAAATCTTCACCACCCTGCAAGGGGATACGAGAAGGACATCTATTTTGAGATTCTCGCTCCCCACGAATTGGCCGACAAAGAGGACGATGCCAGCGCCTTTTCGGGACGCCAGGTAAATCTGCGGCGCTTTGAATGCGAATGTGAGACGATTATCGCCTATATGCGCGAGACAAGGGCCAAAGAACCCCCTCCCGTGTGTTTTTTTGACGGCTCCCTAGCCATCTCCTTTGCCGCTCAGATGGCGCCCAAACTTCGGGGGCGCTATGTAAGCGCCGTACATTCCCTGATCAAAGCCTCGGAGGAGACGCGGGTGCCCCTCGTGGGCTATGTCGCCACGTCGACGGCGCACGATCTGACCACCATGCTGCAACATCTGACCGATGAGGAACGACTCCCTTCCCTCACCGACGCTGCATTGCTCCGACCGCATATGTCCTGGGGAGATCGCACCGAGAGTTATCTCTGTGCCCGCGATGATCAACTCTTTGAAGAGGACAACGAACACCTCGATTACTATGACCGTCTGCTGTCCCTATATCTGAAAAGCACGTCCCAGGGTATGCCTGGGCGCCTCGATATCCCCGCCTGGGTCCTTGAGGACGATCTGCTGCCCTGGGTCATAGACATCATCCGCGCAGAGTGTATCGTCGGTGGGGGATATCCGTACGCCATCGAGACGGCGGACGCCACAGCGGTCATCACCAGAGAGGACCAGGAGCGCTTCTACCGCCTCTTCCAGGGCTTTTTAGAGGAAGAGGTGGGGTTGAATCTGCGCTATTCACGCAAGGCATACAGCAAGCAAAGGCGGAGATAGGAGCGGGGCCATGCAAATCGGCAAGATCGTCAATGCCACGTCCCATATCGATTATGTCTGTCACGTGTACGAGCGCAACGAGATAGAAGCCGTGCCACAGCCAAAGGATTATGGCTTTGGCACACTGGTGGGCATCCGACAAAGGGATGGGGGTTATCTGGTGGGGGCCATCTACAACACCAACCTACTAAATCCCGAATTCGGCAACCTGGGTCCACACCTTTCTTCAGAGGAAGACCTGGAGATATTTGCCCCCGATTATCTGGCCGAGAAGGTGACCCTCGTGGCCATCGTCATCTTGGGGGCCGTGGAGGCCGACGGCGAGATAAGCCAGGGGGTGCCTCTGGTAGCCGCCCGTATCGACGATGCGGTGCGCAGGCTGGAGAAAAAAGAGGTCATCGACTTTCACCAAAGCGAGACGGGACTACGCTTGGGATACCTCTCCACCCTCACGGCCATGGACCATCCCCTGGCCGTCCCCCTTATACTGCAATTGGTGGATACCCTGAGCGAACTCTTTCCCGCAGAGAGCGGCCGCCTGAGCATCTTGCGCAACAACCTGTCCTGGAGAGCGCGCGTCGAACCCATGGGCTGAGAGGAGTAGCGATGACAGAGACCCGACCCATCGGCACCACCAAGGGGCCCGGCGAGACACCCCACGAATACCTTTTCGTCGCCCCCGACCCCAAGCAGCAACTCAAGTATGGGGAGTTCGTCTACTATGAGACCTCCATCGACGGAGAACCACGGCGGATTCTGGGCCGTATAAGTGAGCGCATGGCGCTGCGTCTGCATCCCGATCCTTTCATGGCCAACCCCGACATATCACCCCAATCGGTGGCCGAGTTGCTGGGCTTTTCCCAGGACACGGAGGAACTCTATCAGATCACAGCCACCATATTGGGCTATTATAATCCCGTCATGGGCTTTGTGAATCCGCGGGTACCGCCGCGTCCCGGCGCACCCATTTACATGGCCGGCGACGGCATGCTCTCGGAGGTTCTGTGCCAATGCCGCCCCGAGTCCCTGGGAGCGGTGCAGATCGGCTCTCTCCTCAGCCGCCCACGAGGAAACGTCCCCATCGTGCTCAACGCCCGGGGATTCACCAGCACCCACATGGCCATCATCGCCTCCACTGGCGCCGGCAAGAGCTACTTGGCCGCCGTCATCCTCGAGGAGCTGATGCAGCCCCACAATCGTGCCGCCGTGCTGGTCGTCGATCCCCACGCCGAATACGGAAGCCTGACCGAGATGCGGGATCACCCAGCCTTTGCCAGCGCCGGATACCACGCCGAGATCAGGGTGGTAAGACCCCAGGACATCACAGTGCGCGTCTCCTCGCTGACGTTGGGGGATCTACGCTATCTACTGCCAAACCTCTCTGAAAAGATGCACTACACTCTGGGACGCGCTTTCGGGCGCGTGAAGAGACAGTACGGCGAAAAGTGGACCCGGGGCCAACTCAAGGTGGCCATACGCGCCGGGGCAAGTGACCAGGCGGTGACGGACCCAGACACCGACGAAGAGGAGGACCCCACTATAGGCGCCCTCATATGGCGCGTGGCCTCGGTGCTCGACCAGTCCAGGATATTCGACGACCACGTGGGCATGGCCCTCGACGAGCTCTTTCGCCCCGGCCAGTGCACCGTCCTGCAACTCAACGAGATACCGGAGCGCGAACAACAGGTCATCGTGGCTACACTGCTGCGTCGCCTGAATCAGGCGCGGATGGACACGGTCCGCCAGCGGGCCAGCCATGGCGACGAGAACTATTTGCCCTACCCGGCTTTTGTACTCATGGAGGAGGCCCACAACTATGCCCCGGCGGGCACGGAGGTGGTGACAACCCAAATCCTGAAGCAGATACTCTCCGAGGGACGCAAGTTCGGCGTCTCCGTGGGCCTGATCAGTCAGCGCCCGGGCAAGCTCGACAGCGACGTCCTGTCACAGTGTATGACCCAGTGCATCATGCGCATCGTGAATCCCATCGATCAGAGCCGCGTGGCAGAGAGCGTCGAGTCCGTGGGGCGAGATCTCATACGCGAGTTACCGGCGCTCAGCAGGGGACAGGTCATCGTGGCCGGCGCTTCCGTGAACACTCCGGTGATGGTTCAAGTGCGGGAGCGCCTCACCACCCACGAGGCAGAGAACCCGGATGCACCACAGGAGTGGCATGCCTACTTTGAGGCACAGAACGAGAGGCAACGCCAGAGGGACGATGCCCCGCCAGGCAACCTGCGACCAAGACGGGGCGGAAATCGCATGTATAAATAGAGCTTTTTACCAAAAAAGCCCGCTCCAACGCTTGAGAGGACAAACGGCCTTTAGTTCTGCTCGCTCTCCTTTTCCGAGTTGTCGAAAGGAATAGCGTCCGGCACAGCCTGCTCATCGCTGCCATCCGCCTCATCATCATTCTGGCCCTCCCTCAACGCGTCCCGCCGCTTTCCCAGGGCTTCCAGACCGTTACGAATGACCTGTTGCAGCTGATCCACAGAACGAGCCAGCTCCACAAGCTTTGCCTCAGCATAATCGTCGGCGCCGGCCCTGATGCGCCTGGCATCCGCCCGGGCCACCTTGACCATCTCCTCAGCCTCGGCACGGGCCGCCTTTTTCACCTCGTGCCCGTCCAATTGCTTTGCAGCGTCCTCCCTGGCCTGAGCGATGATGCGACGCGCCTCCTCATGAGCCTGAGCGATGTATTTGTCCCTTTCCAACTGTACTTCCCGCGCCTGCTTGATCTCCTGCGGTATGGTAATGCGCATCTGATCCATAATATTCAGAAAGGCGTCCTCATCGACGGCAACCTTTCCACTAAGGGGCAAACGCCACCCCTCATCGAACAATTCCTCAAGTTGATCAATGAGCTGCAAGATGTCGATTTTGGTGCCCCCTTTACTAATTTACTGATACAGCCACGTCTCAATGATGTCCCTGCAGACGAGACTGTAAAATCTCCTCCACGCTCAAAGGCACGAACTGACATACCGAACCGCCCGACGCAGCTACATCCTTGATGAGCGAGGAACTCAAGTAAGCATACTCCAAATCCGTCATCAGACACACCATATCCAACTCGGGAGCGAGTTTCCGCGTCATCAAGGCCATCTGATACTCGTACTCGAAATCCGAATATACACGGAGACCCCGGACTATGACCGTGGCGCCTTGCTCCCGCACAAAGTCCACCGTCAACCCACTATAACTCACGGCTTCGACGTTCGTCACGTCCTCCACGGCCTCGCGCATCATGCGCAGACGTTCAGAAGCCGAGAACAGAACTTCTTTATTGTTCGGACGTTCGTACACGCCGATAACCACTTTTTCAAATAGCAGTGCCGCGCGCTTGGCAATGTCGATATGACCGTAATGAACGGGATCGAACGTCCCGGGATAGACCGCTATCGTCAACGGGTGACCTCCATCAAGAAAGACTGACCGAACTCCAAAATCGCTCCAGCTTGGTTCTCAGCAGCTTGTACTCCTCCCCACCCAAATCTGGATCCTTTTCGAAAAGCCGCCTGGCCTCCCGACGCGCCTTCTCGAGGGTGGCCGTATCGCTCAAACGAGCAACCCGCAGTGCCGGCAGTCCATGCTGGCGTGAACCAAAGAAATCTCCCGGACCGCGCATCTCCAGATCCTTATCGGCCAGGACAAAACCATCGTTCGTCTCTTCCATGATGCGCAAGCGCTCCACGCCCTCCTTAGAGGGCTCTTCGGACATCAGGATGGCATACGATTTGTGCTCCCCTCGCCCCACCCGTCCGCGGAATTGGTGGAGTTGTGCCAGGCCGAATCGCTCTGCCCCCTCCACAAGCATCACCGTGGCATTGGGCACGTCGATGCCAACCTCCACTACAGCCGTGGATACCAGGATATCGTACTCGCCATCCCTGAACGTGGCCATGACCTCATCCTTTTCCTCCGCATCCATACGACCATGCAACAGACCTACCCGCAGATCGGGAAACACGTTCTCCTGAAGATGCTCATGCTCCTCGACGGCCGCCCTGCTATCCATTGTATCCGAGGCCTCCACCAGAGGGCAAATGACAAAGGCCTGACGTCCTTTGGAAACCTGGGACCTGATAAAAGAGTATATCCGCTCGCGACTCCCGTTATCGCGCACCGCCGTGATGACCTCCTGCCTGGTGGGAGGAAGCTCATCGATGACTGACATATCCAGATCCCCATATATAGTCAGGGCCAGC
This sequence comes from uncultured Anaerolineales bacterium, assembly GCA_964567975.1. Taxonomy (GTDB): domain Bacteria; phylum Chloroflexota; class Anaerolineae; order UBA1429; family UBA1429; genus JAWLEV01. Next base: position 14,350 of record CAZMOW010000018.1, read on the forward strand.
GTGCGTGGAATGGGAGTGGCGCTCATGGCCATCAGGTGAGGCTTAACCTCACCCCCCTTGTCTCGCAAAGCTTTACGCTGCCGTACACCAAAACGATGCTGCTCATCGATGATCACCAGTCCCAACCTGGCAAAATCGACCGTCTCCTGGATCAAGGTGTGGGTGCCCACAACCACCTGGATACGCCCCTCCGCCACTTCTTGCTGAATTCGGTCTTTCTCCCCCGCCGAGAGGCTTCCCACAAGCAGAGCGCAGGATACGTCCTCAAGCCCCTCCAACATATCCGAGAGTGTGTGATAATGCTGCTCGGCCAATACCGAGGTCGGCGCCATAACTGCCGTCTGCAAACCGTTACGTACGGCGGCCAGGATCGCCGTTACGGCAACCACCGTCTTGCCCGACCCGACATCCCCCTGCAAAAGGCGACTCATGGGAACGGGACGCTGCAGATCCTCAAAGATCTCCTCGATAGCGCACTCCTGCGCCTCCGTCAACGAAAAGGAAAGCTCCTCGATAAATGTCTCCAGTTCCTCCCGAGGTATCTCAAGTATGCGCCCCTGCTGCGAGCGCCACACCTGTCGCTGTCGCAGGATCCCCAACTGAAGCAGCAAAAACTCGTCAAAACACAGCCGCTGATGCGCCCTGCAAATGGCGTCGCGGCTCTCTGGAAAGTGGATCTGTTCCAGGGCCTGATCCAGCCGCAAAAAATCGTGCCTTTCGAAGATGGATCGGGGCAGCGGATCCAGGAGGGAAGAGGCGTGGGCGTCGAGCGCGTTGCGCACCAACCGGCGAAACTGACGCGCGCTCACCCCTTCCGTCAGAGGATAGACAGGTACCAGCCTCCCCGTATGCAGTAGTTCGCGCTGCAGGGGCTCCCATTCCGGCGACGTAAAGACAAGACGCCCCAGATATTCATCCACTTCACCACTGATCACGATCTCATCGCCCACCTGAAATTGTGTCTTCAGATAGAGTTGATTGAACCACGTGGCCTGGATCGATCCCGTGGCATCGCCCACGGTCACCTGAACGAGACTCGTGCCGCTGCGTGTGCGGCGTGTCTCCACCTCCTGAACGACGGCTACGATGGTGACCTCTTCGCCGTATTCCAGACGATTGATGCTCTTTAGTTCACCAAAATCATCATAGCGTCGCGGCAGATGGTAGAGTAGATCCTCGACCGTCTCGATATCCAGTCGCGCCAAACGCTTGGTAATGACGTCACCGACCCCCCTGACCGACGTGACGTCTGCATACAAGGTCCTTTGCGCCTCCAGAGCCGCTTCCATATCTCTTGAAGGACGGTCTTCCACGTCCTTTTTCTTCTCCGACGCCGTATCATCTATCTCGGCCGAGGCATCGCCTCCGGACGGGATCGCCCCCTCGTCCTCCACCCCCTCATCGAACGGCACGGCATCCTCCGAGACCTGGCTCCCCTCCTGCAAGGCCTTCAAAAGAGCCGCCACCCTGTCACTTCGCTCGGTCGGCGAAAGCTCACCATAGCCGTCCAGCATCTCCAAGACATGATCGACGGCCATAGGAACCGAAGCAGACTCTTGCTCAGCTTCCTGGCGCGCCTGATCCTGCCAATACTTGAGAAATCTGGCCAGCCCACCTATCACGGCCCGATCATGGTATCCCTGTGTCCGCTCCAACAACAAAATACGTCGTAACTTATCGTAGGCTGATGACATACGCGCTAGTGTAAAATAACTACGAACATGACAAAATCAGAATGCCTCCTCAAATATCACGACCCCCAGGGCCAACGTCCCGATGTACGACGAGAGCACGGGGCCATAGATGTGCTCCTCAAACTCCTGACCAGAAAGATCTTCCGCGAGCAAGGAACTGATACCCTCGATGCCCGGTCCCAACCCCGAATGCACCACCGAGAGATGCTCGATATCCTGGAACTCGGTCACAAAATCGACCAGACGCTCTACCGGCGCCCCACGGCTTCGCGATTGGCGTAGGGAAGCGATCTCCCCATCCTCGAACAAAAGCAAGGACCTGGATAGCCCACTCCCCCTGAGCCTCACATTACGTACAAATCCTCGGCGCTTGAGATGATCCAGTGTTTCCACATAAAAGGCGAAATAGATCCTGGAGATCAGGCTGCCCACAAAGCGGGTAACCTCTGAACCAGAAGCTCCCTCCTGGCAGGCCTGGGCCACTCTGGTAACAAGCAAGCCCAATGCGCGAGAGATAAAAAGGGAATCTACCACATCGACACGACAACGCCCCAAAAGGGTGCGAGCGCCCTGCTTGGCCCCCTGCACCACGGTGCTGAGCTCGCCCGAGGTATGCACAGAGATGATCTGATCCGTCTCCCCGGCAAGTTCCTGGTATGCCTGAGCGAACTGGTCCCGATCAGGGGGAAGGGCTGTGGGGACGATCCCCTTGCGAGCCAGATCTTTGTGAAAACGCGTCTGGAGAAAATCCGCGTCATCCGTCACCGTCTCAGATCCAAGGCGTATCCGCCAGGGAACGACGGTGATACCAAGGTCCTCCACAACTTGAGGAGATAACTCGGCTGCGCTGTCCGTGACGACCTTGACTTGGCTCATAGGCCCACCTCCCTCGATAAACTATTCAGCAGAGATAATATAGTGATAGTGCGCCTGCCCTCCATCCAACACCTCTACCTCGACAGAGGGACACATGGAGCGGACCTTATCGGCGAGTGTCTCCGCCTCCTCAGAGGAGACATCGTCCCCATAATAGATAGTGATGATCTCGCAACTAGCCGTCTCAATGCGCCCCAATAGTCTTTCTATAACCGTAAAAACATCCTCTCCATGGGTTAGCAAATCACCATCGAGCAAGCCGATAAACTGCCCCTGCGAGATGGATAACCCGTTGATCTGTACCCCACGCACGGCGCGAGTGATCTCGGCCGTCCGAACATAGTCCTGCGCCTCCGACATGAGCTCCAGATTGGTCTCCAGCTCGGCCTGATAGTTGAAAGCCAAGAGCGCGGAAATGCCCTCGGGCACCGTTTTGGTGGGCACGACAACCACCTGCTTATCCGAGAGTTCCTTGGCTTGATTCGCGGCCAGAATGACATTGCTATTGTTGGGCAGGAGCACGACTCTGGCGTTAGGCACACTGTCGATGGCCTTCACAAAATCCTGCGTGCTGGGGTTCATGGTCTGCCCGCCGGGAACGATAGCATCGGCACCAAGACTCCGCACTATGCGCTGCAGGCCCTTTCCCGATGCCACGGCCACTATGGCTATGTCGTTGGGCTTTTTGGGCAACGGAACCTCGTCTTCAGAAGAGGTCGATGGGGGGGATTCCTGCCCCGTTCTCGAAGAGGCGGCCTGGAATTCCTCGTACTGAAGCTGCATGTTCTCCACGACCACGTCCGTGATACGCCCCTGTGTTACACCATAATCCAGGGCCTGACCGGGATTATCAAGATGCACGTGTACCTTGACCTTCTTTGGATCGCCCACTACCAATACGGAATCGCCCATGGTGGCCATACGCTTCCGAATGGCCTGCACATCCAGGTCATTCCCCAGGATCATGAATTGGGTATCATAGTTATATTCCCCCTCAGGCGCCTGGATAACGCCGTGTACACCGCCCTCTGCCTCGCCTATCCCTTCAAAGCGCTGTCCTCGCAAAAAGCGGAGGAATCCCTCCAGGATGAACACGAGTCCCTGTCCTCCTGCATCCACCACCCCCGCCTCCGCGAGCACGGGAAGCAGAGACGGAGTACGAGAAAGAGAAGTCTGAGCTGCAGATACTGTCTGCAGCATGAGCTGCTCTATATCCATGTCCGGAGAGGCCACCGCCACGGCCGCATCGGCAGCCTCCCTGATGACGGTAAGTATCGTGCCCTCGACTGGCTTCATCACCCCCTGGTAAGCGGTGGAAGCCCCCTCCTCAAGGGCCCGAGCAAGATCGACCGCATCCATGACATCCCCGTCGCCGTCGATAGCCCGGGCAAACCCACGAAGTATCTGAGAGAGGATGACACCCGAATTCCCGCGTGCTCCCATCAACGCACCATTGGCCATGATCCCGGCCAACTCGGAAACCGACGGTTCGGATAACTCCCCCACCTCGTCCAGGGCGGCGTGCATCGTCATGGACATATTGGTGCCCGTGTCACCGTCGGGAACAGGAAAGACGTTCAGTTCATTCACCTCAGAGGCATGTAAATCCAGCCAGGCACTGGCGGCACGAAAAGCCCTGCTTAGACCCTTGCTGTCAAGCACCCTGTATTTTTGACGATCATCGCTTGATTTAAGATAATCGGTCAATGGAACACCCTTATAAGTCAACTATTATCAGCGACACAAACCGTTCTCGCGCAATATACGACAATCGGGCCGTCCGCGTTTAGCCATCGTTGCCACTGACACGCAATCCCTGAACGTGAATGTTCACCTCGACGACGCGCATGCCAAGAGCTTTTTCCACGCTAAACTTGACGCTCTCCATGACATTGTGAGCGACCTCCGAGATGCGTGTACCATACTCTATAACCACGTACAGATCGATGACGATTTCATCGTCCACGACTTCCACCTCAACGCCACGATGATAGCTATCGACCTGAAGAATTTCGGCGATGCCATCTCGCAGCGTCGACGCGGACATGCCCACTACACCATAACAGCTTAGGACAGCTTCACTGGCTATGCTGGCTATGGCATTACGCGAGACCTGAATTCTGCCAAGGGATGTCTCTTCACACATAGTATCTCCCTCGCAATTTGCTTTTGCAGACACACTTTACCTATGGTATCATATCCAAGGTATGGAAAGCAAATCCCCGAGTCGCGTTCGACTCGATTCCAGAAAGGAGTAAATTCATGGCAAAATGTGATGTTTGCGGCAAAGGACCGCAATTTGGACATAATGTACCGCGTTCCAAAAAGCGCACAAAGCGTACGTGGTCGCCCAATGTACAAAAGGTGACCATCACCGTAGATGGGAAGCGAAAGCAGGTCAACATGTGCACGCGCTGCCTACGCACATGGACGAACAAAGGTAAACTCTAGCCGTCCACGGCTACCTCGTTAAAAAAAGGCCTCCACAAAAGCGCGGAAAAGCCAGTTTGGGCTATCCAGACTGGCTTTTTCGGTCTTTGATGGCCCCCCATAGTCTTCGAATCGAGGAATGTATTCCGTCTTCAGCGGCAAAGATCGCTGATCCCATCACCAGGATATCCCCTCCCGCGTCCACGACCCGCCTTATGGTCCCTTCGTTGACCCCCCCGTCCACCTGAATGGAACAGCTTAGGTCTCGTTCCTTCAGGAGCCGACGCAGGCGCCGGATCTTTTCCAGCATGGAAGGAATCAGCTCTTGCCCACCAAAGCCTGGATTCACCGTCATCATGAGAACGGCGCTGACCTGGGGGAGAATCTCCTCAAGGGCTAACAGAGGCGTGGCGGGATTGAGTGTTACGGCGGGCAGCGCATCCGTGGCGCGAATCTGCTGAATGGTGCGATAGAGGTGTGGACAGGTCTCCACATGCACGGTGATCAGGTCGGCGCCGGCCTCTGCGAACTCGTCGATATAGCGCTCCGGTCCCTCCATCATCAGGTGCACGTGAAAGGGGAGTCCCGAAACGGGACGCAACGCCCGCAAGACCAGAGGCCCCACAGTGATATTGGGCACGAAATGACCATCCATCACGTCAAAATGGATGATGTCAGCCCCAGCGTCCTCCGCCGCCAGCACCTGCTCTCCTAACCTGGCAAAATCGGCAGAAAGGATCGAGGCTGCAATCCGGAGGCGTCCCTTCTCAACCATGAATTCGCTCCTCTCCCCTCTGATATGCTCCCCGCAGTTGGCCACAACCGGCCTGTATATCGATCCCCCGACGCAGACGAACGGTCGTCTGGACCCCCTTGTCGACCAATATCTCCCGAAAACGTTGAACCCTTTCCGAATCGGGCGCCTCATAGCCACACCCAGGGGTCGGATTCAAAGGGATAAGGTTGACGTGACAGAGTAATCCCCGCAGCAAATCCGCCGTCCGCAAGGCGTGATCGTCCGCATCGTTCAAACTCGCTGCCAGCACGTACTCAAAGGTGATGCGCCGCCCCACACGTTCGATATACCGGCGACAGGCCTCCAAAAGACGTTCTAGAGGATAACGCTGATTCAGGGGCACCAGCCGATCGCGCAAATCGTCTCCCGGCGCATGCAAGGAGATGGCCAGTCCCACGGGAAGCGACTCGCGGGCCATGCGCTCAATACCCGGCACGACGCCGGCTGTAGAGACGGTGAAGCGACGTGCACCCAAGGAAAGGCCTTTTGGATCGTGCAGGTTCAGAATAGCCTTCCACACGGCCTCAAAATTGAGCATGGGTTCCCCCATGCCCATGAACACCACGTTCGTCAGGTGTGCATCCTGTTCGCGCAGGCGACGCGCGAAATACAACACCTGCGCTGTAATCTCTCCCGTGGTCAGATCTCGCTCAAAGCCCGCGCGGCCCGTAGCACAGAAAAGGCAGTCCAGAGCACATCCCACCTGCGAGGATAAACACACCGTGTTACGGTCCGTATAACGCATGAGAACGGTCTCAAACAGGCGGTCATCGGCCGCTCGAAAGACCACCTTCTCGGTCAGACCATCCTGCGACACTATCATGTCCACCACTTCCAGGCGACCGACAGGCACCTGTTCCACAAGACGCTGGCGCAATTCCGGGGGCAGGCTGGTCATCTCGCGGGCATCATCGGTCAGCATATGATAGATCCAGTGCCAGATCTGCTGCGCGCGGAAATCTGGCTCCCCCCACGCAACGACCAGTTCCTGTAGCTCATCGTATGAAAGATCGAGCAGATCGACTCTATTGACTGTCATTTCGTTTCAACACGCTATAGACGAAACAGGGCGACATCTGGACAACAAGCTAACGCCGCCGCCGAGAACCACTCAGAAGGAATACGTAGTAAAGAATGGTCGATAGGGCCTGCGCCGCTGCCGCCACATATGTGAGAGAGGCGGCTGAGAGCACCTTACGCGCCCCTTCCACCTCTTCGCTGGTGATCATCTGTCCCTCCCTCAACATCGCCACCGCCCGACGGCTGGCGTCGAACTCCACAGGCAAGGTAACCAGGGAGAAAATCAGCGTCCCCGAGAAGAGCAAAAGCCCAATGAGCGAAAGATTCTGGATGGGCAAAAACATCCCGCCCAGAAAAAGGATGGGCCCCAACCACGAACCTATCTGCACCACGGGAACGAGGCCTGATCGCAAGCGCAGCGGCATATAACCTTGATGATCCTGAACCGCATGCCCCATCTCATGCGCCACGATGGCCAGCGAGGCCAGCGACGGCGAGCGTGCAACGTTTTGAGAAAGGGCCAATGTCTCTTCTTTGGGATTATAATGATCCGAGAGCTGCCCTCCCGTCTCTTTCACCTGAACGTCCTGCAACCCCTGCATCCTCAACAGGCGCTCTGCCGCCTCATGTCCCGTAATGTTGTATCGATTGCGCACTTTTAGATATTTGGCGTAAGCAGAACGCACCCTATACTGAGCATACATGCCCAGCAAAAGCGCTGGCAGGGCAAACACATAATACATGGGATTAAACATGGGCAGATACATGTGCACTAGCTCCTTTTAGAAAGGCCTCTCCTCAAGATCACAATATATCAGTAAAAGAGGAGGGTTGCTTCATCACTTTTTTCCTTATCTATCGGCTCAAGTATACTATGCCTCTTTTGCCATGTAAAATCAACCGCCTCGAAATTTTCTCGGAACGCTTCTCCCCAAATCTCAAGCCATAAAACGCGCCAGCGCCAACACTTTGAACCGCAGAGCGGTCTCCTGAAAGTTGGCCGGCGCATCTCGCGGCCAGACATAATAGGTCAGTACCACGCCTTCCCCATGGATCCGAAAACTGGTATACCCATAGGCATACGCTGTACTGGTCTCGATATCCTCCAGGCGCCGCCATGTACGTCCCCCATCGCAAGAGCGCGCCACAGACAGGGGCGTCCGTCCCGCCCAACCGGCTTGCGCGCCGTCGGGGCGATGATTATAGATGGCCACGAGACTCCCATCGGGTAGATGCGCCATGGTCGCCGGGGCGGCGGGGGCGGGCAGATCCTCAAAAGCTCGGGGAGGCGTCCACGTCTCCCCGCCATCGGCGGATCGGGCCCCAAAGATATAGTCCTGATCCGTGCGTATATACATGAGCACGTCATCCTCCAGGGGCACCAATCCCGGCTCCTGACACCCCACACGGCTCTGAGGTAGATCCGCGAACCCATCCCCCGCACACCAATGTGATCCTCCATCATCCGAGATATAGCAGAAGGCGATCTGATGACGCGACCGATCATAATTCTGTGTCCATGCCACGGGAGCCAGCAGACGTCCGCTCTCCAACTGTACCACGCGCGCGTTGTTCATCACGTGATACCCGTCCCGCACGGAGACGCGCCGAGGCGCCCCCCAACTGCGCCCTTGATCGCCGGAGCGCCTGAGAAACACGTTGCAGTCACAAAGACTGTTCTTGCGCAAATAAAAGAGAAGGAGATCCGCGCTTGCTGCTTCACGCAGCAGGGACACGGACATGACGTTCCGACGGGCCTCCTCCCTCGACACCAGGACCCGGGGGTTGCTCCAACTGGCTCCCCAATCGTCCGTGACCATACCATAGATATCGGCCTCTGCATGATCCGCAGCCCCCTCAAAGCGGGTCCAGGCCAGTAGCAGACGATCATCGTCCAATAACGCCGTGTCGCCCTCCGAATTGCGCGGATTGTCCGGTCCGGGTTCTATGTCGAACACTGTCATGCAAACATCTCCTTATATATTGCGGACGGCTCCCACTTGAAACGATTGTAACACGCGTGTAACATAGGGGACAATGATGACAAAAAGAGGAGAAATTGCCATGGTCGATATGCCCGCATTCTGGCAACGACCGTTCCGCATGATTCAACCCAACTTGCGCAAGATCGACGCTCACGATCTGGATCCCAAACGCCTGGTGGACCAGGTCATAGACTATGGCGGGAATGCCATGCTCGTCAACGGCGGCGGTATCGTGGCCTGGTACCCAAGCGATCTCCCCCATCATCCCGCCAACGAGTATATGCGGGGCGATTTCCTCGGCGAGATGCTGCAAGAGGCCCATCGGCGCGGGCTCAAGGTTCTGGTGCGCCTGGACATCAGCAAGAACCACCAGGCACTCTACGAGGAGCATCCCGAGTGGTTCCAAAGAACCGCCGAGGACTATGTACGGCGGGGCTGGACCATGCGCCTCACCTGCTTTAACAGCCCCTACTGGCAGGAACACAACTTTGAACTGGTCGACGAGATCATGTCGCGCTACGCTGTAGATGGCTTCTTTTACAACGCCTTCCACTACGATCACTGTACCTGTAAAAAGTGTCAGGAGGCCTTTCGAGAGGCCACCAGGGTGGAACTACCTCAACAGGAGGATTGGGACGATCCCGCATGGCGAGCCTTTATACAGTTCCGCTACCGACGCATGGAAGAATACACCCAGAGGCTTCGCTCCTTTATCCGGGAACGCGATCCGCGCGCCATCCTGACCATCGACTTTCGTCTGACGAGCGATAATCCTCCCCACCTGCGAGAGGCGGGGTGGGACGGTCCCCGTATGGCCGGGGCCGTGGACGTGATCACCTTGGAGGCCTTTAATCCCCTGACGCGCCCCCTCCCCAGATATTATCTGTGGGCCGGCGAGCAAGTGCGCATGGGACGCACCTTTGCGCCCAATCAGCCCATAAGCATCATCCTCACCTACTCGGAGATCTTTGGTAGCCGCCGAACAGCGCAGCCACCGGCCCAAATCGGTTACGATCTCATGCAGATCGCCGCCCATGGTGGGCAGCCCTGCGTGGCTCTGTCTGGGACGTTCGAACAGGATGACCGCAAGGCTCTACCAGCCATCAAAAAGGTGTATCATCACCTGCGCGACCATGCCGACAGTTACAGGGATCTGCGTTCCCCCGCCCGCGTCGCCTTACTCTATTCCCAGATCACCATGGATTACTATGGCCAGGACCACGTGATGGACCGGTGCCTGGCCGAACACCGGGGCTTTTACGAACTCCTGGTCGAGTCACACGTGCAGTTCGACGTTCTACACGATGGGCGATTCGACGCCTCCCTGCTATCGCGCTACGATCTGTTGATCCTGCCCAACGTGGCCGCCCTCACCGACGCGCAGGCGGCCGTTATAGATACATACGTCAAGGAAGGAGGCCACCTACTTGCCAGCCACGAGACCTCCCTTTACGACGGCGAGGGACTGTGCCGTGAGGGCTTTGGTCTTCAAAGCATCCCCCGCAGGCTGATAGATGAGCGGGAATGTCCGGGATCCTATCTTCGCATCATGGATAAGGACCTTTTGCAGGGATTCGAGGAAACGGACCTGATAGCGTTGGATGGCATACTGTTGGCGACCGAGCCCCTGGAAACCCCCTCGCAGCAGGTGACGGATCTCCACCTCATCCCTCCCGTGCGCAACAACACCCCCGAGTTCGCCTACTGGGAAGAGGAACTCGCCGTCCCCGGATTGGTGATCGCGTCTCACGGCGAGGGCGACGTGGCCTACTTGCCCTGGGAAATAGGCAAATTCTACCATCTCTTTGGCGTGCCCGAATACAAAGAGATCATCCAAGGCCTGGTGCGACGGTGGATACCGCCCCTGACGACGACGAATGCGCCGGGATCGGTGGAGATAACACTCCACCACGTACAGGGAGATCGCCAGCACGCCCTGGTGCACCTCCTCAACGCTACGGGCTGGCAGAGCAAACCTCTCACCGAGGTTATCCCCTTGACCGATGTCGCCCTATGGATACAGGGGGACTATACGGAGGCCAGGGAGCTCTTCCGCGATCAGAAAATCGCTCTGGTAAAGGACGAGGGAGGCGTGCGCCTCACCATCCCCGAACTGAAGGACTTTGCCGCCCTCGAACTGGTCAAACGGAACATCGAGTAGAGTGAACGGAGAAGTAATTGTGAATTCCAGACAGCGGGTATCAAGCGCACTGAACCGTGAGGGATACGATCGCATCCCTGTACACCACGAGGGCACACCAGAGGTGAACGCCATGCTGCGTGAGCATTTTGGTGTGCAGGATGATCTGGAACTGGCCCACATATTGGGCGATGATTGGCGTTACGTCGAGCCCGTCTATACAGGGCCAGAGCGCCGGCGCTTTCCGGATGGCAGTGTGGAGGGTTTGTGGGGGGAGCGATACGCGGACGTAGCCTACGGAGATGGCATCGGCCACTATCCGGAGGCCGTATATCTCCCCTTTGCTGATACAGACGATCCCGCGGCGTTGGCGGACTACCCTTTTCCCAGTGCCGATTGGTACGACTATAGGACCATCGCTGAGCAATGCCAGGAGATCAGCGACTATGCCATATTCCACGGCAGCGCGGGGGATCTCGACTTTATGAACGGCATCGCCCGCTGTCGGGGCGTGGAGCAGGTACTCTACGACGTGGGTACGGAGGATCCCATCTTCAAACTGCTGGTGGACGAGCGCTTCCAGTTCTTCTACGAGGTGACGAAACGCGTGCTGGAAGCAGCGCATGGCGAGATAGACATCGTACACTGTGGCGAGGATCTCGGAACGCAGCGAGGTCCCATTATCTCCCTGCGTTCCTTCGACCGCCTCTTTGCCCCTTATTATGCTCGGTACTTTGATATGGTACACGGCCACGGCGCCCGCGTATTGATGCATTCCTGCGGCAGCGTGCGGGCCTTTATCCCCCGCCTCATCGAGATGGGGCTGGACATTCTCGACGTCGTCCAGGTGGCCGCCGAGGGCATGGCCATACAGGGCTTGAATCGCGACTTTGGCGACGACCTGGCCTTCAGCGGGAGCATGTGCGTGCAGACGATCCTGCCCTTTGGCACAGTCGAGGACGTGAAACGGGAGACACGCCGCCGCATGGAACTGTTCCCCGAAGGCGGCTTGATACTCGGTCCCACCCATGCCATCCAGGTCTTTACGCCGTTGGAGAATATCCTGACCATGTACCGCACGGCGGGGAGCCTGCAGACAGATAGTTTAAGATAAGGTCGAATCGACCCTATCTGCCATATCTCGTCGCTAATCCATCTGGATTCAGGGTGACTTCGCTCATAGAAAGCAGCTGGGACACGATTCTATCGTCGGAACTGGCCATGCAAATAAAGGTCTATTTCAAATTGCCTGGCCTGCAGGAAGGATATTAGAAAACAAAAGGGGATCTCGGTGGATGCGCTCACCGAGATCCCTTTCCCTACATCGTTCGAAAAAACGCTATAGCGTCTTCTCGATGGACTCGATCAACCCCTTCATATAACCTACGGCGAACAACCGGCCCAAGAGGCTATACCCTGGACGACTGTTATCGTCGCCCTCCATGGTGGGCACGTGGTCGGGACGCATAGGGCCCTCAAAACCAACTTTATGGTAGGCTTTCATGGCCTCGTACATGTCCGTATCGCCATCATCGTGGAACATCTCGCAAAAGTCCTCTGCCGTACCTCGCAGATTCCGAAAGTGGGCAAAGAACAGTTTGTCCTGTCTCCCAAAGTGCTTGATGGTGGCCGGCACATCGACTCCCATTTCGGCAAAGCATCCCTGACAGAAGGTGATGCCGTTCACCGGGCTGGGCACCATATCGATCATGCGCTGGAAATTGTCCGGCTTGGTCATGATGCGCCCGATGCCCCGAATGGGAGAGAGTGGAGGATCATCGGGGTGCATGGCCAGCTTGACGCCGGCCTCCTCCGCCACGGGCACGACGGCCTTGAGGAAATACTCCAGGCTTTCCCATAACGTCTCCTCCGGCACGACGCCCACCTCGGTGAGTGGGGCATCCTCCAGTAGGGCATGTTCGTAACTCGTGGCCGGCGCGCCGCCCCTGACGGGGGTGGTGAAGGACGTCCTGAGCCATCCAAAGACGGCCATCCAGTTGTAGCAGATGATGGGAATACCCGCCGCTCCCACGTTGCGCAACGACTTGCGCCAGTTCTCTATATCCTCGTCGCGCCCTTCCAGACCCAACTTTACCCTATCCGGGATGGGCATACTCTCAATAACCGAGAAAGTCAATCCGGCATCCTCAATCTTTTTCCTCAGATTGATCAGCGGCATCAGTTCCCAAACGGGACCATCCCGCTCGCTACGGGGCAGCGAGGTGACGATATCCGTCGCCCCCAACTGCCTGGCCAACCGCAGATTCGATTCTGTCAGCCCGGGTAGAACCAGACCAATTCTCATCTCCCAATCCTTTCCTATAATACCTTGCTATTTTCCTGCATTATGGCGCCTATGCTATCACCAACAAAAAGCAACGTCAAATGAACAGATCTCTATCCCTCGTCGGGCAGGGAAAGAAAGAGCCATTCCGTATTCAGGAATTGCCCCTCGTCGTCTACGCGGTACATCCCCACACGAACTCCCACTGCCCCGGAATCCTCAGGCACGGAAAGCACGTAATCATCGCGCACGATCTCTTCCGTGCGCCAATGCGACGTGGGGTACCATCCCCCGACGGGATGCTGTGCGTCGGCTTGCGCTATGACGTCGTTCGCATCGTGCGGTGGATTGCGCTTTATCAGGTGGACTGCCACGCTGTACTCCTGCGTCGGTTCAACCCCTTGCCAGTAGATTGTCACATGTATTTTCTGATCCTCAACTTTGACCAGGGCGGATACGATACGAATCCCGTTGCCCAAATCCAGCCGTAGACCATCGGGCACGTCAGCCATAGTCAAGGGCGGCTCCGTGGCGATCTCGACGATTCCCGGGGCCACCGATGTGAGAGCCAGCGAGCCCAGGCGCTCCTCCCACCAGTCGGGCGGCATCTCGTAGAACGTCTTCTCCAGTGTCAGCAGTCTATCTCCACGCGCCACGAGGGCCTCGAAATTCGCGTTATGATCCACCAGATCGAGATGAGCGAACTGCCCCCGATAAGTCTGAGCATAGGCCAGAGCCCAGTAATCATGACCCCAAAGGGCCATGAGCGTCATGGGTTCGGACGATGGCGGTATGCGTTCCACCCTGGTCACCATCTCCTCCACGCCCCGCTCCCGGGTGACGGCGACAACGTTGGGACGATGGACCACAAACAGGGCCAGGCAACCGACCATCATAAGGACCAGCACCACCAAACAAAGGCCAGGCCAGCGCCCTACAACCTCGCCTAGGATGACCCCCAGTCCCAGTACAGCCAGGGCGACGACGGGCAGCTGGGCGGCGAGGAGCGCATCGGACACCCCGCCTTCCCAGATGATAAGACATAAAAAAAGATAAGCCGCCACCACGGCCAAAAGTCCCACTCCCTCTTTTCGACGATGGCGAAACAACAGGGCGAGCCCCAAGAGACCGAGAACGATCAGCAGGATCGGCAAGTCCCCATCCAGTAGCTGGGCCAGAGTCGTCGCCCGCTCCGCCCATCCCCCAAGAGTTTGAGGCAGGTCGACGATACGGTCCGCCTTGGTATCCACGATCATCCACCAAAAACCCGTCCACGTGCCGGGCTGTCCAAATGTCCATTCCGCCCCCTGCCAGGCCCGAAGCGGCAGATACAGGTAGGTCAAAGGGCCCGTCAGGGCCACGGCAAACGCCGCCCCAAGATTACGCCAAAGCACCAGAAGCCTGTCAGAGATGAGGATCAGGATGCCAGGAGCCAGGAAAACGAGGGCCCGCTGATGGGCCACCCCTTGAGAGAAGAGGAGAACCAGCAGCAAAAGATCATGCCTATAGCCGGTGCGCCCAAACCTTGCGGCAAAGAGGAGGACGCCAAAGGTCAAGGCCATGCTCATGGTGTGAACTTCGGCCAGGGAGGCATCGATCCAGAACGATGTGGTCAGGGCCATGGCCACGCCGGAAAGCGAAGCCACATACTTTGGAATCTCCAACTCTATGGCCAGAAGGGCGAACAGGATCACGGACGCCACCCCCCATAGCGCGGAATAGAAAGAGCTCCCCGCCGCCGGACGAATGCCCAACCATCGGAGGCAGGTCACAAACAGGGAGCCAAGGAACGTATATAGCGGATAGCCCGTAAAATGGATGGTGCCCCAGCGGGGCAGTGCGTTCTGGATCTCTCCGGCATCCGTGGCATAGGGAGAAAGGCTCCCGTTCACGTGCCACTGCAGCGTAGAGAGAAACGCAGAAAAGGCGACCAGCACCGCTATCAGTATCCAGCCTCGACGTCGAAGCGAACAAAAAGGAAATGAGTCTTTATCCATAAAAAGAGTTCGTTTTTCAGATTGACCACGACTTCGATTGTAGCATCCCCTTTGATCTCCAGCAATTTCGGGTGCCGTCCACAAGGAAAACTGGATGGACAAAAGGACACCCCTACGATACAATCACGGCAACATACATTCTATACATTCAGGAGAGGGAGGAAGCATGGTTGAGGTTCCTTCATATCATTATGATAAACTGACGTGGCCAGAGATACGGCAGGCAGCGGCCGAGGAACGGGTTATCGTACTGCCCGTGGGCTCCACGGAGCAGCATGGCCATCACCTGCCCCTGGACGTGGACAATTTCCTATGTCATGCGGTGTGCGAGGGGGCAGCCGAACGGGTGCCCGATGACGTGCTCCTCATGCCCCAGCTGAACTATGGGTTCAACTGGCATCACATCGACTTTCCCGGAACCATCGGCATCGACTGGGACCATTACGTCGATTTTCTTCTGGATATCGTCAAGAGTGTGGCCCATCACGGCTTCAGAAAAATCCTCATCATCAACGGCCATGGCTCCAACAGACCCCTGGTCGAGGTCGCAGCGCGTCAGGCGACAATGGATAACCAGGCCATCTGTGCCGCGTGCAGCTACTTTGAGCTCGCCCTCGACACCCTGCGCGAGATACGCGAATCCCCTCAAGGATGGGTGGCCCATGCCGAGGAGATCGAGACGTCCCTCTACCTCTACCTGCGTCCCGAAGACGTGCGCAGGGAACGTATGCAGGCGGAGAACAACATGCTGCCCTCGGACTTTTGGTGGCAGGATCTGGAGGGAGGCGCGCGGGTAGGTATGATGGAATGGTGGAGTTCCTTCTCCCACACCGGCGTCCTGGGAGATCCCACGCTGGCGACCCGGAAAAAGGGCGCGGCATTCTACCAAGCCTGTATCAGGGAACTGGGTGCCCTGATACGCGAGATGAAAGCGCGCCCCATACGCCCCAGGGAGGATCATCACTAAAGGGCGCGCCCTTCTTGTCGAGAGAACACAGCAGTACAACAAAATCTATATACAAGGTATGTGCCAATGGGGGGACCTCATCTCAAGACGCGGTCCCCCAACCATCTATCGCTGAAGACCCATATACGCCACGTCGATAAACATCGCAAGGTGCCGCTCTAACACTCCCAGAGCCTTGGGACCCACATGGGGACCTCCCGCCTGTACTCCTCGTACGCTGCCCCGAACCGCTCCAGTAGCAGCCTCTCCTCATAGCACGAGATATAGTGCAGGAAAATGATGGCTACAAGCCAGACCACCACCGCAGCGAGAGAGAGGCTGAGCACAAGCAAGCCAAGATAGAACAGTATCTCACCAAGGTAGATGGGATGGCGCACGAGGCCATAGACACCCTTCTCGATCACCCTGGATTCCTCCCTCGGTTGGCCAAACACGATGAAAATACCCCTTTGTGCCAGGTAACCCGAGGCGCAGAGAAAGAAGAGGGCCAGGGGCAATCTCACAGCGAACGCCACATGCCGATTCAAAAAGGTGGTATAGTGCAAAAAGAACGTATCCGCTGTCCATACGACGCCAAACAGGATGGCCAGCCCCAGCTGCCCGGCATCACCCCAGGGATGCTCCCCCGCCAGCTCCTCGCGATGCCGCGCCACCGCCCTTTCGAACCAGCGCCGCCCCATACGCTCTCCTCATTTCACCACCACAGTCGCCTTCTCGATCTCGTACACCTCGTCCCCGTTCACAAAACCCCGCTGCACCACGCCACCTATGATACGGTGGGCGTTCTCCTCGGCAGAATACTGCACCGTATCCAGGCGAAATTCCGGATCCAACGGAGCCTCATAGGGATCATCGATGCCCGTAAAGTTCTTGATCTCTCCCCGCCGGGCCTTGGCATACAGCCCCTTGGTGTCCCGCTGCTCGCACACGGCCAGGGGGGTATCCACAAAGATCTCAAAGAAGCGATCATCGCCCACCATATCCCGCACCTCCTGGCGCGTCACCCGATAAGGACTTACTGCTGCGCATACGGCCACACCCCCATGTCGCACGATCTCAGAGGCCACAAAGCCGATGCGCCGAATGTTCGTATCGCGATCCTCCTTGCTGAACCCCAGTCCCTTGGATAGGTGCGTGCGCACCACGTCGCCGTCGAGCACTGTGATCTGCCGGCCCCGCTCCTGCAGCAACGCCGTGACAATCTCGGCCGTGGTGGACTTGCCCGATCCGCTCAATCCCGTGAACCACAGACAAAAGCCCTGCTGAAAACGCGCGGGATATGCCTCTCGCAGAATCTCGGCCACCTCGGGTCGGGTGAACCAGGAGGGCAAGGACTGTCCTTTGTCCAGATATTCCTCGCGTACCTGCGTGCCAGAGATGGACATGGTTCGAACACCGTCGGGAATCCTGTCCACCTCCTCATAGCGATCCTCATCAGGCAGATAGGCCAGCATGCGAAAGGGCACCACATCGACACCCAATTCCTCGCTGTGCTTCTGGGCCAGCTCTTGGGCCTCATAGGGACCGTAGAACGGTCGCCCCTGCGAGTCCTTGCCCGGACCCGCGTGATCGCGCCCCACGACAAAGTGATTGGCCCCGTAATTGCGGCGTATAAGCATATGCCAGAGGGCCTCCCGCGGTCCTCCCATACGCATGGCCAGGGGCAGGAGGGACAGCACGACCCGCTGTGCATCATAGTGCCTCTGGGTCAGTGCCCGATACGTTCGTACCCGCGTATAGTGATCCACGTCGCCCGGTTTGGTCATGCCCACCACGGGATGCAAGAGCAATGCACCCCTCACCTCTTCCACGGCCCGTTTTGTAAGCTCCTCGTGAACGCGGTGCATGGGATTGCGCGTCTGAAAGGCCACCACATTATCATATTCTGTCGCTCCCAGGCGCTCCCGCGTCTCCGCTGGTGTGAGGCGCAAATCAGCAAAGTCGTAATGGGGAGGCAGTTGATAGACGCGCAAAGAGCCGGCGATATTCCTCCGCCCCCAGCGGTGCATCTCGGCCACCAGGGGATGGCGCACATCCGTCGTGCCAAAGACCTTCTGCGCCGCCTCCTCCAGATCCCAGGAATAGACCTCTTCCACGTCCATAACCGCCAGCAGTTCGTTCTTGGCATCCCGCAGGGCGATCTCCTCTCCCACACTGACCTCTACATCATCTTCCACAGGCAGCGTGATGGGCATGGGAAAAAGATACCCATCCGTAAGGCGCATCTCGTCCAGCACCCTTTGATAGTCAGCCTGGCCCATAAAACCATCCAGCGGGGAAAAGGCCCCCACACTCAACAACTCCAGATCGCACGCCGCCCGCTCGGATATCTGCAACGAGGGCAGGTGGCTGGCATGCTCCTTGAGCGCCGCCCGTTCGCTTGCAGGCACGCGCAGATCCACGAGCCGCCCCCCATAGGGGGCAATCAAATTGGACATATATCTCCTTCTTCTCAACGATTACAGCTCACGATACATTCATATCTAAAAGCGATGCGCAAAAGGCCGCCTCGCTCTCACAAATGAATGGTCAGTCCCTCCCATCGCCCAGGGTTTGAGCGAGTTGACGCGCATACTCGGGAACCAACGAGGAGATGACCAGGGGCATACGCGGCATCTCTTTTTCATAGGTCACCATGCGTCCATCCGCGCCGAGCACCCGCCCTCCCAGTTCCTCGATGATGACACTGGAAACGGCCGTGTCATGGCCATGAAAGTGGCGCATCACCATGGCCCCCAAGCGTCCCTCGGCCACGCGCGTCAATTCATGGGCCGCCGAGCCGCTCTCGGCCGGCACGACCCGAAAATCCAACCGTTCAAAAGCCTCGTAATCGGCATCCTCCAGGCGTTTTACTCTCTCCACCGTCCTGGGAGGAGAGACTGGTGCCATGGGGCGCAAACGCGCATAGAACCCCTCGCTGACAAAGGCCCCCATACCCCGAACGGCCACATACAGGCGCCTCCCCTCAGGGAAATAGATCATCCCCAGACACATCCGCCCGCTCTGCTGATCCAGCAGACCCAGCATGTGCGCGTACGTATCCGCCCCGTCCAGAAAATCCCCCGTGCCGTCCACGGGATCCATGACCAGGACGTAACGGTGCACATTCCCGGCGAACAGGTCGCCAATGGCCGGTGGACAATCGTCCATCTCCTCGCTCTGGATCTCCAGATAGGGGGCCAGGGCATGTGCCCGAAGCAACAATATCTCCTGGCAGAGGCGATCCACCACGCTCACCGACGTACTCATCTGGTGTACGGAATCGGGCGCCTTTTCTTCCCGCGCCACCCGTCCCTGAAGCGCACGCGCCACCTGACCACATTGATAGAGCGCCTCGCGCATGCCGACGGCAAAGGCTAACGGATCCACTGTTCCCCTATCTGCAATGGGGTTCATCCCCATCTATAATCTGGCCACGCGGCAAGCGGCGGAATCGTCGAGGGCGTTGCGCGTGTCAAAGACGAGGCGCGCGTGCTTCCCCACCCACTCCCAATCGTACGCGCTATGGGCCGTATGTATAAGGACGCAATCGGCCCAGGAGAGCAACTCTGCCGATAGCTCGGCGGAGGTCGTCTTTTCGTGGGGCGTGACCTGCAGCTCCTCCACGTAAGGATCATGATAAACCACCTGGGCACCACGCCCTCGAAGCTCTTGAATGATGAGCAGCGCGGGGCTCTCGCGCAGGTCGTCCACGTCCGCCTTGTACGCCACCCCCAGGACGAGTATCCGCGCATCGCGCAGCGGCTTGCCCTCCTCGTTGAGCAGATCCTGGACGCGGCTGACCACGTAATGGGGCATGGCCGCGTTCACGGTGTCGGCCAACTCGATGAATCGCGTGCGCACCCCCAACCCTCTCATCTTCCACGTGAGATACAGGGGATCGACGGGAATACAGTGTCCCCCAAGGCCGGGACCGGGGTAAAATGGCATAAAGCCAAAGGGTTTGGTAGAGGCCGCATCGACCACCTCCCAGATATCGATGCCCATACGATGACATATCTGCGCCATCTCGTTCACCAGGCCGATATTCACGGCACGAAAGGTGTTCTCCAGAATCTTGGCCATCTCTGCCGTCGCCGGGCTGGAGACGGGCACGATCTCCTCCACGGCAGCGCTGTAAAGGGCGCTAGCGACCTCCAGACAGGCCGGCGTCATCCCCCCCACCAACTTGGGAATGTTACCCGTAGCATAGCGGGCGTTGCCTGGATCCACACGTTCGGGAGAAAAGGCCAGGAAAACGTCCTCCCCCACCGTATAGCCGTTCCCCACCAGCCGGGGCATCAATATCTCCCTCGTGGTGCCGGGATAGGTGGTACTCTCCAGCACCACCAGCATGCCCTCGTGCATATGCCCGGCCAGTTCGTCGGCTGCAGCCACGATGTAAGAGATGTCGGGATCCTTGGATTTGCCCAGGGGCGTGGGAACGCAGATGACCGCAGCGTCCACGGCGTCGAGGCCGGCATAATCCGCCGTGGCTTGCAGCAGCCCATCATCGACCAAATTCGCGACGACCTCCGGGGGGATATCCCCGATGTAGCTCTGCCCGTCGTTGATCTGTTCACACTTGTTTTCGTCTATATCCAGTCCCACCACGGACAGCCCGGCCCGAGCAAATTCCACGGCCAGGGGCAATCCCACGTACCCCATGCCGATGACGCAGAC
>CAZMOW010000019.1:0-31396 GCA_964567975.1 uncultured Anaerolineales bacterium
GACGCCGCCCCACGGCACTGACGGATGGCTGGACGCCTACTATGCCGGTAAGGTGGCTTCGGTCCAGGCCCAGAGCTCGCGCGGCGTGTGGGGGCAGAACGCCTTTGGTACAGACAAGGTATCTACCTCGCCCATCCCCACCAGGGAAGCGGGGGGTGGCGTGGGATCCGTCTACTGGGGCAACGGCGTGGCCATCCTGAACGGGGCCCCCTATCCTCAAGAGGCGATGGACTATCTCATCTACACCATGGGTCCCCA
Organism: uncultured Anaerolineales bacterium; assembly: GCA_964567975.1. Lineage (GTDB taxonomy): Bacteria > Chloroflexota > Anaerolineae > UBA1429 > UBA1429 > JAWLEV01. The sequence continues at coordinate 259 of CAZMOW010000019.1, forward strand.
GAATACGGGCTTCCAGAAAACGGTGATGCAGACGGGTAAGACGCCCATCTACCACTCGGCCTATGACATCATCCAAGAGGATCCCCAGTTCCGCGTCTACGCGTGGATGCTGGACATGGTGGAGGACGTCCAGAATTCCATCCCGGCCCCCCGCAACAATTACTATACCATCCAGAACACGGTCTTCCAGAAGCATCGGATACCTTTTACGGAAGCGGGTTCGGAAATGACGCCGGAGGAGTGTGCCCAGCTCATCCTGGAGGACAGCCGGGAAGAGATTGAGAAGCAGCAACTGTAATAAGGAATTCTCCTTCCGCGCGTGTGCTCCATAGCGCATGCTCCAATAGTACGTGTCCAGACAAAGAGGGGGAGGGTTCTCAAAGACTACTCCCCCTCTTTGTGCTTATGATCCATCTCATATATTTCAGCGCTGTGCGAAGAGGAGTGTGTATATGGCCTCTCTGAGCCGAACGATCAAACGAAACCTGCGACGACCGGATGCGTGGATCGTCAACGTATCCCTTATTTTCATCTGTGCCGTCTGCCTGCTCCCCGTGATATGGACGATCTCCTCCTCCCTGAAAGGGAGGCAGGAACTCTACATGGCGACACCCACCCTCATTCCCAGGGATCCCACCCTGGCCAACTACCGCTGGATGTTCACCCGAGCCGACATGAGCCGCATCCCCCTCAATCTGTGGAACAGCATCAAACTCTCCGCGGGGGCGGTGATCATTCAGAGCGTCACGGCCACCATGGCCGGATTCGCCTTTGCGCGGCTCGACTTTCGGGGCCGGGACCTGCTCTTCTACACGTTGATCATGCTCATGTTCATCCCCCGGGCAGGCGGGCTGATGGCCACCTACGAACTCATGTCCTTCCTGGGACTGCGCAACTCTCACTTGGGCCTCATGCTCCTGTATCCCAGCGCCATCAGTGTGGCGCTGTTCATCATGCGGCAGACCTTTTTAACCGTGCCCCACGAACTGGAGGAGGCCGCCATCATAGACGGCGCGGGCACGTGGCGCATATTCCTGAACGTGGATCTGCCCTTTGCCCAGGGGGGCGTCGTCGTCGTGGCCATCTTTGAGTTCATCTATGTATGGGGCGAGTATCTCATAGCCCTCACCCTGCTCGACTTTCCCGAGTTAGAGACGATCTCCATCGCCGCGACCAAGCTCAGTGGCTGGAGTGCCCACTTTACCTCGAGCATTCTAGCGGGCTATGGAACCGAAAGCGCCGCCTACACCATGGCCATGCTGCCCGTGATCCTGGTCTTTGTTCTCATGCAGAAATGGTTCGTGCGAGGACTCACCGAGGGCACCATCAAGATGTAAAGGGACGCATATTCCCATAGAAAGGAGGAAGAATGGCTGAAAGAAGACCACAACGGGTCGATGAGGTGCGCACCGAGGGCAAGGCGGCTGTCGTAGGCGCCTTTTTCCAGGAACTTGTAAGCCTCCGCCAACAGGAGTGGGGAAACCTCTGGGGCTATTTCTTTATCGCACCGGCAATTATCATGTACATAGTTTTCCAGGGCTATCCCATCATTCGCGGGTTCTTTATGGCCTTTTCCGACTATCGCTGGCTCATACCAGAGACGCAAGGATTTATCTCGGGGTTAAATGGCATGGCCAACTGGATGGAAATGGTTCATGATGCTACCTTTTGGCGCAGTTTTGGCATCGCCCTCAAATTCACCGGGCTTTTTCTGCCCTTCACGGTGGTCTTTTCCCTCTTTGTGGCGGTGATGATCTCCAAGGTCCGTAATAACACCGCCGCCGCCGTGTACCGCGTGATCGCCTATATGCCCGTGGTGCTCCCGATATCAGTAGCCATGATGGTATGGGCCAAGCTCTACGATCCCATGTTTGGTTATCTCAATGTGATATTAAAGAACCTGGGCGTCCAGAACCCGCCGAACTGGTTGGGATCTCCCGACTGGGCTCTCTATGCCATGACCATCCCCACCATCTGGAAACGGTTTGGCTACTGGACGCTCCTGTTCCTCATCGGCATATATAACATCAACACCGAGATATATGAGGCTGCTGTGGTGGACGGCGCCAATGGCTGGCAACAGTTCCTCTATATCACGCTGCCCCTGCTCAAACCGACCTTCACCCTTATTCTAGTCCTGGGCTCGGGCGTGATCAGCGCCACAGTGGAGTCCATGACCCTCTTTCAGGGCACGTCCGGTGGGCCCGCCGAGTCCTGCCTGACGGCTGGCGTTTATCTCTATCGCACGGCCTTTATCCACGGCGACATGCGTATGGGATACGCGGCGACCATGTCCCTCTTCTTGGGGGTCATCAACATCATCATTACTGGTATCGTCTTCAAGACGATGCGCACAGAACGCGCATAGGAACTCTTTTTAGGAGGCACGCATGAGAATAGAATCCACCGACATCTGGACCGTCGTCGTTCCCACCATCCCGGGGCGGGTGCATTCCGCCTGCTATGGCCCCGCCGGATGGGACATGGTCCCCAAACACATCATCCGCATCCATACCGACGAGGGCATCGAGGGCATCGGCGAGACGGGACGGGGCACCCCGCTGGAGTCGGTGCAGGAGATGGCCGCCAGGATCGAGGGGCTCGACCCACGGGAACTGGCCGTCCAGCATCTGCCCGCCGTCATGGGCACCCTGGACGACCGTCCCGAGCGCTCAGTGCTGGGTCGCTGGTGGGAAGGGGCCTCCGCGGGCCCCACAGGCCCGGCCTATCCGGCTTTTGAGATGGGCATCATCGATCTCCTGGGGAAACTATACGATCAGCCCGCCCACTGGTTCCTGGGAGGGGCCGTGCGAGAGCGGGTTCCCGCCGACTATTGGATCGGACATCAGACACCCGAGGACGCGGCGGCCAATACAAAACTGGCCGTGGAACGGGGATTCAAGGGGATGAAGATGAAGTGTACGGGAGACGAGCCCCTGGTGGAACGCTGCCGCGCCATCTGGGAGGTGGCCGGGCCGGAATTCGAACTCACCATCGACCCCAACACCCGCTTCTGGCGACCCACCGAGGCGTTGGATATGGCCCGCGAACTGGTCAAGTACGGCACGGTCAAGGTGTTCGAGGATCCCATGCAGAAATGGAATCTGGACTGGTATCGCCTGCTCCGGGAGCACGGCGTCGTTCCCGTGGCCCTGCATCTGGGCTCGCCCCAGGACATCGTCAACGCCATCAAGGCCGAAGCGGTGGACTATTTGAACCTGGGCGGAAGCATGATACAGTTCGTACGCAATGCAGCCATGGCCCACGCGGCGGGGATCCCCTGCTGGCACGGATCGGGCAACGACCTGGGCATCATAGAGTTCTCCTACCTCCACGCCGCCTCGGCGGCCCGAAACTGTGTGCTGAGGAGCGACTTTGTGGGCTCATGGACGCGGGAGGACGATCTGGTCGTGGAGGGTATCCAGTTCGAGAACGCTTATGCTCTGGTTCCTGACAAGCCCGGGCTGGGATGCGAACTGGACATGGAGGCCCTGGAAAAGTACCGTGTAGACTGACCGTGAGAGAAAAAGAGGAAACGCTTTACAAAGAGGCAGCTTGATAGCTGCCTCTTTTCTTGCACATCCGGAGTAAAGGCACTAAAATGGCATGCAAAGTGAGGATCCATCCACAGGAGGTATAAGAGATGTCCCCAAGTACGAGTACCACTGCCACCACGTCGGCCCCCACGTTTTCAGACCTGGGTGTTCAGCCCCTCATCAACTGCATGGGCACCTACACCATCCTCAGCGGCTCGCGATTGATCGGACAGGCTGCAGAGGCCATGGTGGCCGCATCCAACCATTACGTTAATATGGACGAGTTGATGGAAAAGGTGGGGCAACGGCTGGCCGAACTCACGGGCGCCGAGTGGGGCTATATCACCTGCGGATGTGCCGCCGCCCTCAGCCAAATCGCTGCGGCAGCCATAGCGGGCGCAGATCCCGAGAGGATGGTACGCCTGCCGGATACCACGGGCATGATGGACGAGGTCATCATCCAAAAGGGGCACCGCAACGCCTACGATTATGCCGTGCGCATGACGGGAGCAGAGATGATCGAGGTGGAGACCCGGGCCGACCTAAAGGCCGCCATCAGCGAGCGCACGGCTCTCTTTCTTATCACCGGTGACCTGGAAGAGCGGAGCACCATCCCCGTCTCCGAGATGATCCAGGTGGGCAGGCGACACGGTATCCCCTCCTTTGTGGACGCCGCCGCGCAGCGGCCCGACGTGCCCAACCGCTACCTGGAGATGGGCGCCGACGCCGTGGGCTATAGCGGTGGCAAATGCCTGCGTGGCCCCCAGGCCTCCGGTCTCGTCCTGGGACGCAAAGACCTGCTCAAGGCAGCCTTTCTGAACGGTGCGCCTCACCACGCTCTGGGCCGGCCCATGAAAGCGGGCAAGGAGGAGATCATGGGGCTCCTGGGAGCAGTGGAAGCTTGGATTCGGGGACGCGATCACGAGGCAGAATGGGATATGTGGGAGGGCTACCTGAAGCGCATCCGCTCCGCCGTGGCCGACCTACCCTCTATAACGTTTCGCACGGAGGAGCCGGGCGTGGCCAACGTGGCCCCCACCCTCGTCATCTCCTGGGATCCCCGGGTGCTTAATGTGGATCCAGAACAGGTGCATACCGAGCTTCTGGAAGGGAATCCCCCCATCGCCATGCATCTGCTGGCCGACGGGCTGCGGGTGATGCCCTATATGATGGAAAAGGGCGATGCCGAGATCGTGGCCCAACGTCTGTACGAACTCCTCAGCGACAGGCCGTCTCAAGAACCAGCGGAAGAAGAGCCCCCCGTCGCCGACGTCAGCGGCGTGTGGCATATCGAGGCCGAGTACGTCTTTGGCCAGAGCAGACACTCGGTCACCCTGCAGCAGGAGGGCACGGAACTGACGGGCGATTACCGCTCACAGTACAGCCGCATGGACGTGCAGGGCAGCATTGAGGGCGACGAGATCTCGTTCCTCACCACACTGGGCTGTCAGGCCAACAAGACCACTTACACTTACACAGGTACCGTGGAGGATGAGGACACCATGAGCGGCCGACTCGACTTGGGCGAGTTCGGTGAGGGCACCTGGCGCGCCGAAAGGATTGGCACCCTGTTACCATAGAGTCTGAGTCCAGGACTGAAACCGCTGGGCTCAAGATACAAAGCCCTTACGAGGCTCCTTTAGCCCTCGCAGAGGACTTTGTAAAAAGTTAGAATTGCAGGCTAATAACTATCACGATAGCAGTCTGCAATTCTAACTTTCATGAGCCTGGGGCCTTTAGGCCCAGACGAGGTCAAGTGTACCTTCACTCCAAACAGAGAAGGAGGGCGCATTGTCTCCAGATGCTGAAGAGGTCATGACAAGGGGCCGGCTTGTGGTCGATCCCGACCTGTGCCATGGATGCCAGGCCTGCATGGTGGCCTGCTCTTTGGTCCACGAGGGGCGCGTCATCCCCAGCCTGGCGCGCATCCAGATCGTCCTCGACCCCTTTGAGGGAAAGCACCGCATCCTCTACTGCCGCCAGTGCCGCCGCGCGCCCTGTGCCCGGGCCTGTCCGCAAGAGGCCATCTACTGGGTCGAGGAGGGAGGATACTGGGTCGTGGACGAGGATCTGTGCACCGGCTGCGGGCTCTGTGTGGATGCCTGCCCCTTTGACGCCATGCGCCTCAATGAGGAGAAAGGTCCTGCTTACAAGTGTGACACCTGTGGGGGAGACCCTGTCTGTGTGCAACGCTGTCCCCGAGGCGCCCTGATCTGGGAAAAGGTGGAGAAAAAGGAGAGGGAAGGATGAAGGAGAGGGCCCCTTGGACCGGACGCATCCTGCAGATCGACCTCGCCAACGGCGAGGTGGACATCCTGCCCTCGCATCCCTACATCTCCTCCTATCTGGGTGGTAGGGGCCTGGCGGCGCGGCTGGCCTGGGACATGATCCCGCCAGGCATCGGGGCCTTTGACGCCGAGAACCCCCTTTTCTTCATGCCCGGCGCCCTGGTGGGCACGCCGGTTCCCAGTTCTGGCAGGGTGACCATAAGCGGCCTCAGTCCCCAGGCGTGGCCCCACGAGTGGTACACCAGGGCCAACGTGGGAGGACATTGGGGCCCTGCCCTCAAGTACGCCGGCTATGACGGCCTGATCGTGCGGGGCCAAGCCCCCCACCCCGTTTACATTCGCATAGAGGACGATGAGGTGAAGATAATAGACGCCCAGGGACTCTGGGGACAAGGGCTGGTGGCCAGCCAGAAACGCCTGCGCCAAGAACTGGGCGAGGGCTGGCGCGTGCTGGCCATCGGACCGGCGGGGGAAAATCGTTGCCGCTATGCCGTCATCGCCACGGGCACAGAGAGCGCGGCGGGGCAGGGAGGCTTTGGCGCCGTGATGGGCAGCAAGAACCTCAAGGGCATCGCCGTGCGGGGCTCCCAGGGCGTCGCCGTCGCCGAACCCGCAGAGGCGCTGCGCAGATCGCAGAACGTGCTGGAGACGTTAAAAGCGCGCTTTGGAGAGGCGCCCCTCAGCTACGGAGGCGAGGGAAAGAGGGCGGAAAAGCAGCGGCTGCCCCCTTGTACCTATCAATGCCCCGGGGCCTGTGGGGAATTCTACCATGATATGCCCGGTACCGTATATCCCGACCGCACCTACAGCGGACAGATGTTCTGCTGCGCCCCACGCTTCAAGGGCGGGGACTGGCTGGGCGCGGACCTGGGCCTGGAGGCGGGATTCGAACTGGCACAGATCAGCAACGATCTGGGCCTCAATCACTGGGAGCTGACCTTCGGCCTCGTGCCCTGGATACTGCGCTGCCAGAAACGGGGGAACCTGGAATCCATCGACGGGGAGCGCCTGGACTTTTCCGATCCCCATTTCTGGGCGCGCTTTATGGAAAGGGTAGCCCGCAGGGAAGGATGGGGGGATCTGTTCGCCAAGGGAGGACCCCGCGTGGCGCAGGTGCTGGGCGTGGGCGAGGATCTCATCGACGTCTTCTACCCCGCCTGGGGGCAGGCATCCCATTGGGATGGACACGGCTCCTTCCCCAGCCCCTATTTCCCCTATTGGCTGGTGACGGCCCTGCAGTGGGCCATGGACACCCGCGACCCCATGGGCGGTGGGCACGGCTATACAATCAACATCTTTGGCCTGATCAGAACCCTTGACCCCGACGCAAAGGATGACGAGACGTGGCAAAAGATAGACCGGGTGGGAGAGCGTCTCTACGGATCAGCGGCCGCCGTGAACCCCTGGAGCGGCTACGAGAGTAAGGCCGTCCCCGCCATTCTTCATCAGGATCGCGGCGCCCTCAAGGACAGTATAGGCATCTGCGATAACATCTTTCCCGTGCTGACGGACCCCAAAGCGGAGGATCTGCTGGTGTGCGTCGACGGCGTGGAGGGGAAATTTCTGGAACATTACCTGTTCGAGCCCACCTCGGACCTGACTCTCTCACGCGAGGAATTCTACCGCGTGGGCACGCGCATCTTTACTCTGGAGCGGCTGCTGGCCGTGCGTAACTGGGACCGCTCCCGAGCCACTGACGAGACCATCGTCCCCTACCTGCACCACCCGGAAGGTGCCGAGAGCCCTTATCTGGAGGAAAAGGGGAACTTTTCTCCCGAGCGCTTTCGTGTCCTGCTAGACGAGTATTATGCGCTGCGGGGCTGGGACCCGGAGAGCGGGGCGCCCCTCCCTGAGACGTTACGCGGACTGGGGCTAAAGGACCTTAAACACTTTGCGTCCCTGGATAGTTTGAACGCCCCACACTAGAGGAGAAAAACGCATGGCTAGATTTGCCGCCATATGGAGTTATCCCTGGGATCTACTGGACGAGGGGCTAAATGAAAGCCTAGGCCGCATCGCGGACATGGGCCTGGACGGCATCAGCCTTGCCGTCAGTTACCACGCCGGCATGTTGCTCCTGCCCCACAATCCCCGACAAAGGATCCGGTTTCTGGAGGACGGTGCCCTCTACTTTCGACCCCACGGCGGCCACTTTGAGGGACTGGCCCTGCAGCCACGAATCAGTCGCTTGACCGCCGATGCCGACCCCTTGGCAGCGATCTGCGCCGCGGCGGAACGGAAGGGCCTGGAGGTCGTGGCCTGGACCATCTGCAACCATAACAGCCACCAGGGGGAACGCCACCCCGACGTGGTCATGCGCAACGTCTTCGGCGATCCCTACCTCTACGCCCTCTGCCCCAGCCACCCCGACGTGCAGGCCTACCTGCAGGCCTTGCTGCAAGAACTGAGCGATTATCCCCTGCGCACGCTGCAACTGGAGTCGTGCGGGTTCATGGGCTTTCCCCACAGTTATCACCACGAAAAGATCCGCATGGACCTGGGCGCCACCGGACGCTATCTGATGGGGCTCTGTTTCTGCCCCGCGTGCCAGAAGGTGGCCGGAAAAAAGGGCGTGGATTCGAGCGCTGCCCAGATAGCCGTACGAGGCTATCTGGAGGGCATCCTGGCGGGGCGCATCCCCCCGACGGAGACCTTTTCGGACGAGGCACTTTTGGACAAGCTACCCCAACTGGCTCCCTATCTCCGCATGCGCGAGGGGATCGTCAGTCGCCTGGTCGGACGTCTGCACGAGGCCGCCGAAAAGCCGTTGAACATCTTGAACCTGGGAGAGATGCCAGATCCCGAACTGGCTCCTCACGTGGACGAGGTGACGTTATGCGCGTACGAGGTCGCCCCAGACGCGGTGGCTGCCACCACCCGTGCCGCCCGGAAAAAGGCTCAGCCCCCCGTAAGGCTGGGCATAGGCATAGAGGCCTGCCCCCTTCTCTCTCCCAGCGAGGAGAATATGGTGGCCAAGGTCCGCGCGGCCTGGGATGCCGGCACCGATGCCCTGTACTTTTATAATTATGGGCTGATACCCCTGAAGAGCTTGAACTGGATAGCAAACAGCCTGAGAGAGTACTCCACAAAGGAGTGATATGCACATCTACGAACTGGACACGCCCGCCCTGGTGGTGGATATGGATGTCTTGGAGCGTAACATCCAGCGCATGGCCGCCCACTGTGAGGGACTGGGAATCGCCCTGCGCGTACATACCAAGACCCACAAGGTGCCCGAGATCGCCAGGATGCAGGTGGAGGCCGGCTCACAGGGCATCACCTGCCAGAAGCTGGGTGAGGCCGAGGTCATGGCCCGCGCCGGGATCGACGACATCCTCATCCCCTACAATATCGTGGGCAAGCCCAAGTGTAAGCGCCTCACCGCCCTGTCCCGCATGGCCACCATCACCGTGACTGTGGATTCAGAGATCACGGCTCAGGGAATCTCCGATCAGGCCGTGGCAGACGACTGCAGCATCCCCGTGCTCATCGAGCTGGACACGGGAGGGAACCGCTGCGGCGTGCAGTCGCCAGAGGCGGCGCTGGAGCTGGGCAGGCGCGTGCACGCGCTTCCCGGGCTGGCCCTGCGGGGTGTCATGACCTATCCCAGCCGCCGCGAGGCCGAGCCCTTTATCCAGGAGACGGTGAATCTCTTCGAGGAGGTCGATCTCCCCTGTCCCGTGATCAGCGGCGGGGGCACGGGACACGAGGCCGTCTCCAAGGAGATAGGCTGCACGGAGACGCGGAGCGGCTCCTATGTCTACGAGGGCATGACGCGCATACACGGGCACGAGGATCTGAACTCCGAGCGCTGCGCCCTGCGCGTCATCACCACCGTGGTCTCCACGCCGACTGACGAGCGCATCATCATCGACGGCGGCCAAAAGACCTTTGAGAGCTATCCCCCCAGACCCTACGGTTTGATCATTGAACAACCAGACGCTAAAATATATGCCATGTCCGTGGAGCACGGTCACGTGGATGTGAGCGCGTGCGATCACCGCTTCCGCGTGGGGGAAAAGCTCTCCGTCATTCCCCTCCACCAGGGCAAGGTTAGCAACATGCACGATGAACTGGTTGGCGCAAGAAAGGGAGAGGTGGAGGTCGTCTGGCAGATCAGGGGCCGAGGAAAGGTCACGTAGCATATGAAGCAGCGCCGGCTCACACGGGGCCAGAGCGGACAAAATGGATTGTTTGTTTAGATTTGAAGGAGGCAACGATGGAAAAGGAGATCATTCTTACCGAGGGCACCGATCCAGAGACCATGACGTTCTCGCCAGCGGTACGCGTGGGAGACCTGGTCTTTACCTCGGGGTCGGCGGGTATCGACGAGGAAGGCAACATCCCCGGAACCGACATCGAGTCTCAGGCGCGCCAAGCTTTTGAGAACCTGGGCGAGGCGTTAGAAGCCGCCGGAACCTCGTGGGATGAGGTGGTCAAGGTCAACTGTTACCTGACCCACCCGGCGCGGGATTTTCAGGGCTGGAACACGGTCTTCAAAGAGTATTTCCCCGAGGATCCACCAGCGCGTACCACGGTGGGGGCCTCCCTCCTGCGGGAGGAATGGCTTCTGGAAGTGGAACTGATCGCGCGGAGTTGATGGGTTATCGAGAACCATAGTAAACGTATAGAGGAGGCATCATGGAAAAGGAACTGATTTTGAAGGAAGGAACGGACGTGGAAAAGATGGTCATCGCCCCGGGCGTGCGCGTGGGCGACGTCATCTATGTCTCGGGATCGGCCGGGGCCAAAGATGGCAAGCTTGCGGGCGACGATATCGAGTCCCAGGCCCGTCAGGCCATGGAGAATCTGGGCGAGGTCCTGGAGGCCGCCGGTTCCTCGTGGGATAAGGTCTTCAAGTTGAACTGCTACCTCACCGAGGCGGCGCGGGATTTTCAGGGCTGGAACAAGGTCTTTAAGGAATACTTTCCTGAGGATCCGCCAGCGCGTACCACGGTGGGGGCTCAGATTGCCATGGAGGGCGCGCTCATCGAGGTAGAACTTATCGCCCTCGCTTAGCAGGAAAGTAAATCAAAAGACCCTAAGGGTTTAACAGCTTAAAGACTTGTCGCCCTTTGCTCTTTCAGATACACATTTTCACAGGGGAAAAGGGGCCTGTACAAACCCTTGGGGTCTCAGCCCTCTGATCTCACCACAATAAACAACGAACAAGAAAACAAAGGAGTTTATCTTATGTCCCTGTACGACCTATTGATAAGGGACGGCGACGTTTTCATCCCCGAGCGCGGTTTCCAGCGCGGCTGGGATGTCGCCATCGCGAAGGATAAGATCGCCTCCGTGGCGCCGAGTATAGCTGCCGATCAGGCGGAACGCGTCCTCGACGCCGCGGAGGCGATGGTCGTTCCCGGCCTCATCGATCTGCACACCCATCTGGGCTTTGAGATCCATCGGCAGGTGGTCTATGCAGAAGAAGTATGCCCCTCGTCGGGCGTCACCACCGCCGTGGACATGGGCAGCACCGGCGCGTTCACCTTCCCCTGGTATAGGGAGCGCATCCTAGAAAAGAGTGCCGTCAGGCTGTACGAGTTCATCAACATCGCCTCCCTGGGTACCATAGCCATCCACACCCCCTACTATGAGGACCATTACAGCGAGTACATAGATGGGCAGGACACGGTGAAGATGATCGAGCAGAACCCCGACTATATCCGGGGGATCAAGGTCTTTGCCACCTCGGCCATGGTAAACGAGCCCGTGTTAGAGGGCGTGCGGACTGCCGTGAGCGTGGGCCGGGCCGTGGAGCTTCCCGTGGCCGTGCACGTCTCAGTAAAGCCTCCAGAGTTGCCCGATATCCTCGCTCTTTTGCGCCCCGGCGACATCGTGACCCACACCTACACGCCCTACGATCAGGGCATCCTCGACGAGGAAGGGGCGATCAAACCGGCCGTGTGGGAGGCTCGAGAACGGGGCGTCCTCTTTGATCTGGGGCATGGGGCGGGAAGTTTCACCTTCGATGTGGCCCGCAGGGCCATGGAACAGGGTTTTTTGCCCGACAGCATCAGCACGGACGTATATGCTGCCAACACGGAACAGGTGGTCAAGAACCTGCTCACCACCATGGATAAATTTCTGAACCTGGGATTGCCCCTGAAGGACGTCCTCGAGAGGGTCACCATCAATCCGGCCCGCGCCATCGGGGAGGAGGCGCTGGGTACGCTGGCGCCGGGGGCGCCGGCCGACCTGGCGCTGCTAAGACTGAACGAGGGCTCCTTTACTCTCTACGACAGCCGCCGCGAGACTCTGGAGGGCACGCAGCAACTGATGTGTGAGATGACCATCCATAATGGAAAGATTATCTACGAAAGGAAAGCCAAATGCCTGATGAACTGATCATCGAGGAGATAGAAAAGAGGTGGGTCTCTGTCCCCCTGAAGGAGCGGCACGCCCGCCATCTGACGCGGGAGAACTGGGATTGGACCGTCTTTGAGATCTTGGAGGTACGTACAAACTCGGACCTGGTGGGATACGGCGAAACCATGGTCTACTATACGTGGAGCCGGGTCCCCGAGGAGCAGATAGAGCGCGTCAAGGGACACTCGCCCTATGAATTCCTCTGGGACGACGACCTGGGCGCGGGGCTGCAGATGGCCCTATGGGACCTGGCGGGAAAGGCCCTGGGGTTGCCCTGCTACAAGCTGATGGGTCCCAAGGTTCGCGATTGGTGCCCAGTCTCCTGGTGGTCCAACGACATGTCCACCGACGATTGGGCCCAGGAGATACGGGAGGCCCTGAGCCTGGGCTACCGAAGCGCCAAGCTCAAGGCGCGTCCCTGGCGGGACTTTGCTGCGCAGATCGAGACCCTGGCCGACATCGCCCCTAGTGACTTTCACTTTGACGCCGATTTCAACGGTCTGCTCCTGAACACGGGCCAGGCCGTGTCCTATCTAGGGCGCCTGGAGCAGATACCCTCCATGGCCATCTTTGAGTCTCCCATTCCCCAGGACGACGTGGAGGGCAACAGGCTGCTCCGCCGCAAGGTAACCCTCCCCATCGCCATGCACTATGGCAATCCGCCCATCGAGACCACGCTGCGTGAGGAGGTCTGCGACGGCTTTGTGGTGGGCGGCGGCGCGAACCGCATCCGCAAGCAGACCGCCGTGACCGAGCAGATGAACAAGCCCTTCTGGCTGCAGATGGTGGGCACGGGCATGACCACCGCGTTCATGCTGCACTTTGCAGCCACCCTTTCCCAGGCCCGCTGGCCGGCCATCACCTGCCACGAGATCTATGAGGATGACCTGCTCGAAGAACGGCTGGAGGTGCGCGAGGGCTATGCCCACGTACCCGAGGCACCGGGCATCGGCGTGGAATTGGACCAAGAAGCCCTCGCCCGCTACGAGGTGGAGGAGGGCTATGCGCCGCCACCGCCCCGTAACCTCTACCGCGTCGTCTGGCCCTCGGGGACCAGCGTCGTCTACCCCGTGGGCAAGCGCGGCACTCCCACCCCCTATGAACTGGGGAGCCGGGGCGTGTGGGACGACTTTGCTGCGGGCAACCAACCCCTCTTTAGCCAGGGCGTCCGCCTGGAGATCATTCCGGACGATGGCAGCCCCGAGTGGGAGGAGATGAAAGAGCGTGCGGAAGAGGCCCCGCTGCGCGAATAGACGATGGAGGACTTACCGTGGTCGTGCTCCGCACGACCACGGTAAGTCCATATCCCTCTTTCAGAATAACCAATCATACAACAAATAAGGAGTCAATCCCATGAGACCCTTGCAAGATGTCCTATGGACAGAGCACACGCGCGACGAATTTTCGGACTGGGCGGAGCGCGGTGCCGTGGTCGTGGTACCCATCGCCTCCACGGAGCAGCACGGCCATCACCTCCCCGTGGACACCGACTGCCGCACGGTAGAGTACGTGGCCGCAGAGGCAGCCCGCAGCCTGGATGACGTGCCCGTGCTGGTGACGCGCAACATCCCCTTTGGCGTCTCGCCGCACCACATGGTCCACGGCGGGACGATCTCCCTGCGCGTGGTCACCGTGATAAATATGCTGCGAGATATCTGCGAGTCGATCGCCACACACGGTTTTGAACGCATCCTGATCCTCAGCGGCCACGGCGGCAACGGCAACACCATCAGGGCCGCTGCCCTGGAGTTGAAGCATACCCTTGGCATGCAGGTTGAGGCCTGCAGCTGGTTCGATCTCATGCAGGAAGAGATCGACGCCATCTGCCAGGGCCCCTGTCATACCATCGGCCACGCGGGCGAGGCCGAGACGTCAGCCATCCTGGCTCTGGCACCGGAATCCGTACGTGAGGAAAAATACGAGTTGGTGGAAAACATCAGCGACGCCCACCCGGGTTCGGCAGATAAAGGAGAACGGATACTGAACGCGGGCGCGGAGGCATTGGCCGAGTTGTTACGCGACATGGCCGCCAGGCCGGGCAAAAAAGTGGTGGGTATCCAACGCGCCAAGTGAGGATCACGTCCCCCTCGTTCCAGCCTTTGCACGATATGAATATCGTATATTAGTTGTTCTTCCTGGGGAAGACGATCGCCTTCCCCAGGCTAGAGATTTGTCGATCCGCGTACACATGCTATAATCTCTCAAGTCAGGCGTAATAAACGTGAGGCTAACGTGTTTCATATCTTGAAAAATCGCGATCTGAAGGCGGTGCTCGGCACCTTTTTGATAGTTTTGCTCGTATCAGGAGCCCTCTATTCCGGTTACCTCTTTTTCTCTACCGTGCGAGCCCTCACGGTCCGCACGACGATGCCCTTTTCCTCCCCAAACGTTCAGGTGGAAAGGATGGCGGGACGCGCGCCAGAAGAGGAACTTCCCGACGTCGTCGAGGAGAAGGAACGGGTGAACATCCTCCTCTTGGGCATCGACCAGCGCGACGGCGAGTCCGGTCCCTGGCGCACCGATACCATGATCCTTCTCTCCATAGATCCCGCCACCGATTCGGCGGCCCTGCTTTCCATTCCCCGTGACCTGTGGACCAGCATCCCCGGATTTGGGGAGAATCGCATCAATACTGCCCATTATCTGGGGGACCGTTACGACTATCCTGGCGGCGGTGTGGCCCTAGCCAAAAAGACCGTCTGGCATACGTTTGGCGTCCCCGTACACTACCATGCGCGTATCAACTTTGAGGGGTTTGAGAAGCTGGTGGACGAGATTGGGGGCATAACCGTCGACGTAAAGGAACCGATCCACGACAAAAGGTATCCCGACGAGAACTATGGCACGATGGTGGTAGATATTCCCGCCGGCCTCCAACAGATGGATGGGGAGACCGCCCTCCAGTATGCCCGATCGCGCCACGGTAGCAGCGACTTTGACCGTATGGCGCGGCAGCAGGCGGTGATCATGGCTGTACGGGACAAAGTGTTGAGCCTGGACATCCCCGTGTCACGTATTCCCAAAATGATCGAGATGGCGGGCGATACGGTGAAAACAGATATGAACCTTGAAGAGATGATCGCCCTGGCCAAGATAGTGAAACGCATCGACCGTTCCAACATTGAGCACGGTGTGATCGACGAATCCATGACCACCACGGTGGTCACGCCGGAGAACTGGGTGGTGGAAGTCGCCGACTGGAACAAGGTACAGGAACTGGTAAAGGAACTCTTTCCTTCCCCCGTCCCCTCGGTGGCGCCGACGTCCAGCCCGCCAGAGTTTCGTCCGGAGATCGAAGAGGCCCGCATCGTACTGCAAAACGGCACCCTCGTGCCCGACCTGGCGAAAAGGACAGAAAGTCTCTTGACTGAAAAGGGCTTTAACGTGGTGCGCTACGAGAACGCTGAACGACTGGACCACGCGAAAACAAAGTTCGTTATGCACAGCGACAAACCCCTCACGATACAAGCCCTCGCTTCCACACTGGGCGTGAGCGCCGAGGAAATAGTTGAAGACAAAACTCGTTCCGACGCCGACATCCACGTCATCCTGGGCCAGGACTATGCCCAGAGGTGGAATGAATAGGTTCCCTCCATAAGAGAGCGGCGCCAAGAATAAAATGCTCCCTTCTCACAGATTGGGATTCTCTTGCCCTGTCTCCTAGATACTCCTGGAACACCCGGCAATTGTGAGATACGGGGGCCTGTTGTAAAATAGGCTGAGTTTGGACTGCTGCGAATGAAAAAGGGGATAGGTTTATGATACTCGACAAGTTCAAGTTGGACGCTAAAGTAGCGTTAGTGACGGGGGCCAGTCGCGGGTTGGGTCAGGGGATAGCCATCGGGCTGGCGGAGGCGGGAGCCGACGTGGTGGGCGTTTCCCGGAGCTCCTGCGCAGAGACGGCAGAGGAGATCGAGGCCCTGGGACGTCGCTTCCTGCATCTTTCCTGTGATCTATGTGAAGCCAGCGCAGAGATCCTCGAGGGACTCGTCAAAGACACCGTAGAAGCCATGGGCGGCCTCGATATCCTGGTTAACGTGGCTGGCACCATCGCCAGAGAGCCCACGCTGGAATGCTCCGAGGAGGCCTGGAACCGGGTTCTGAAGGTCAACCTCACAAGCCTCATGTTTCTCTCTCAAGCGGCAGCCCGTCATTTCGTCGAGCAGGGAAGAGGCAAGATTGTCAACGTGGCCTCCATGCTCTCCTATGAGGGCGGCCTTGGCGTGCCCTCCTATACGGCCTCCAAACATGGCGTGGCCGGCGTGACGCGGGCCATGGCCAACGAGCTGGCCGGGCAAAACGTCAACGTGAACGCCATCGCCCCGGGCTATATGCTCACCGAGCTGACGGCGGTCCTGGAAAAGGATCCCGAGCGCAACCCGGCCATACTGGCCCGCATCCCCGCGGATCGGTGGGGCACACCAGAGGATCTAAAGGGCATAGCCGTCTTTCTGGCCTCGGAGGCCTCCGACTATTGCCACGGCACCATCTATCCCGTGGACGGCGGATGGCTGAGCCGTTAGCGATCCTCCTCCCCACTATCCAACGAGCCATGAGGAACAGTTGATGAATCGACCCAATCCAGGCGCGGCGGCCACCGACTCGGCAGCGGCCCGTGTCACTCCAAAGATCGCAAGTCGGAAGCTCAAGATCACGCTGTATGTGGTGGTCGTATTTTTGTATTGGATAGGCCTTTATCTCTACGCACCCACCTTGCCAAGTTATGTGGAGACGAAGGCGCAGAATCTGGCCATGGTGGGGATCATCCTCTCCATGTATGGACTGTGGCAGGCGCTCATACGTTTGCCCTTGGGCATCATCTCGGACTGGGTGGGAAGAAGAAAGCCCTTTATTATAGGGGGGCTCGGACTCGTGGCCCTGGGAGCCTGGCTCATGGGCACATCCCAGGGGGCAAGGGGCCTTTTGATCGGTAGGGCCATCACGGGACTCTCGGCAGGGACCTGGGTCCCCCTGATCGTGCTGTTCAGCGGGCTGTTTCCCTCACAGGAATCCGTGCGCGCCAGTTCCCTCCTCACCCTGGTCGGCTCGGTGGGTCGGCTGCTGGCCACAGGGGTGACGGGCTCCCTCAACGCCTGGGGAGGATACAGCCTGGCCTTCTTTCTCGCCGCCGGGGCGGCGGCGCTGGCCGCCCTCGTAATGATCCCCACTAAAGAGGAAAGGTTAGAGCGCAAACCACCTTCCCTCAAAAGCCTCGGCGGGCTCTTTGTCCGACGTGACATCATGCTACCCACTCTGATCAGCACGCTATGTCAGTATGCGAACTGGACGGCGACCTTCTCCTTCATCCCCCTTTTGGCAGAAAACTTGGGAGCGACGGGATTCACCCTGAGCGCCCTATTGAGCATGAATATCGGCGTCTTTACAGCGGGAAACCTGATCGCCACGGCCCTCGTCAACCGCATCGGTGCCCGCCGCCTGGTCTTCGCTGGGGTGACGCTTCTGGCCACTGGGATAATCGTAGCCGCCCTTGCCCCCAGCCTGACGGTCATCTTTGTCGCCCAATTCCTCATCGGGCTGGCCCAGGGTGCCACCTATCCCGTCCTGATGGGCATGAGCATCCGCCATGTAGACGACGCCAGGCGCAGCACGGCCATGGGGCTCCACCAGTCCGTCTATGCCCTCGGCATGTTCGCCGGGCCCGCCGTGAGCGGCGTCGTCGCCGAGGCCCTCGGCATCCGTCCCATGCTCGGGATAACCGCCCTCGGATTCCTGGCCGCTGGCCTGTTCACCGCCAATCTATTGGGACAAACGCAAGGGAAGGCGAGGCCGAAGAAATAGTCCACGTGCCCGACGCGGGCAGCGATATAGGAGAGGGGTATTTGGCCCTCGTGCTCTATGCCAGCGAGCGGCGTCTCACGCTCAAATACACCCGCGAGGACAATGTTATCCATGGCTACACCATACACATAGAGGATATCTGCGTCGAACCTCGCCTTCTGGCACTGTACCGCGCATGCAACGACGATGGCCGCCAGGACTTGCCCGCCCTGCGAGGGGGCCAGGGCGTGGGAAGGGTTCGGGGCACAGAAGTCGGCGTGGCCATTCGCGACTGTGGCTCCTTTATGGATCCCCGCTCGCGCAAAGATTGGTGGCAGGATTTTTAAACGCACCAGCCGCTACTGACGTGATCTTGTTTGACAGCACATTTATCCCCCGTTATAATGATCTGACATTTGGGCTGTCGTATGAGATAGATCGAATATTAGGAGCATGAGCGTGACCCGAGTCGTCGCCAGAGAAGGGGAACATTTTGAGTCGCTTCTGAGGCGATTCAACAAAGCGGTGCAAGAGGACAGGGTGCTATCTGAGGTTCGCCGTCGACGCTTTTACGAGAAGCCGAGTCAGGTGCGCAAGCGTCAGAAGGCGGCCAAGCTGCGCAAGAGCCGCAAGACGACCCGTCAGCACCTGTCCCGCAGGTACTAGACGGCACCCATTCTTTGCCATACGCCAACCGAATATCAAACGCAAGAGGAGACTATGAGCTTAAAAGAACGCTTAATGTCGGACCTCAAGGATGCCATGCGTGAGGGAGATCAGCATCGCAAAGACGCCATCCGCATGGTTCGTGCTGCCATAAAGAATAGAGAGATCGAACTCCAGCGAGAGATCGAGGACGAGGAGGTCATAGAGATCATCTCCCAGGAGGTAAAACTCCGCAGGGAAGCCATCGAGATGTTCGAAAAGGCTGGGCGGGATGATCTGGTGAACAGAGAAAAGGTCCAGCTTGCCGTACTCCTCTCCTACATGCCCGAACAGTTATCCAGAGAAGAGATCGAAAAGGTCGTGCAGGACATCGTGGAAGATATCAACGCCACCAGCATCCGCCAGTTGGGTCCCGTTATGGGCAAAGCGATGGCAGAACTCAAGGGACGCGCGGAGGGAAATGTGGTCAACGAGGTGGCTCGCGAGATCCTCAGTCGCTAGACCTTTGATTTCGCTCCCCTGTGTCCCGAAAGATGTAAAGTGACGCCATGATTAGAGGCCGCACAGGCACCGAATCCACGCAGAGACATGCTGATCGCGCACATGAAACTTCCCTCAGAAAAAACGTTCGCGCGATCCTCCTAGCCCTGCTGCTCTGGGTGACATGCAGCGCGACGTTTATCTTTTATGCCAACCCCGATCACGTCAAGGTGACCATCGGGGAACCCTCCCCCCGCGACATCAAGTCCCCACGCCAGATCAGCTATACCAGCGAGATCAAAACCGAAAATGCCAGGCTGGAGGCCAGCGCCAACATCGAGGAGGTGTACACGGGGCCCAACCCATATATCGCCGACCAGCAGATACAGCGTTGGCAGGAGACGGCCAAAGAGATATCCTCCCTCCGCCAGGCAAGAACTTTGGAAAGCGAAGAAAAGGTCGCTCAACTGGAGGAACTTTTCCATAACGATATCTCCCCCGATATTGCCTCCGATATCCTGGCGCTGGATGAGGAAGCGTGGCGGGAGGTCGAGCAGGAGACGCCGCGCATGATCGACCTCATCATGCGCGAGGAAATTCGCCCAAACCAGGTGGTCGCGGCCAGACAGCGCGTCCAAAACCTGACCACACAGGCGCTTTCTGAGAGGGAGCGCCGCGTCGTCGTCGCCCTGGCGCAGGCCCTCATCGTGCCCAACAGCACCCTCAACGTGGAAGAGACGACCGCCAGACGCGAGGAGGCTCGAGAGGCCGTCGAGCCGATACAGGTGACCATTCGTCAGGGAGAATCGATTCTGCGGGAAGGGGAGCTCGTTTCCCCCCTGGCCATGGAGAAATTGCGGGTTCTGGGGCTTTTAGACACGGGGACCGGCTGGCAAGACATCGCCGGCGTCGCCATCCTCGTCCTCGTCATCATCGTGGCCGTCGGCCTATACATCGTCAAGAGACATCCCCTCCTGCTGTATCGTCCCCGCCGCGAGCTCCTGCTCGTCCTGATACTCCTGACCATCGCCGTCAGCGCCCGCCTGACGATCCCTCAACACACCCTTTTGCCCTATCTCTTCCCGGCGGCAGCGGCCGCCATGCTGGTAGCCATCCTGCTGGATATCGATCTCGCCATCCTGGTATCCATCATCTCGGCCATCATGGTGGGCTTTGACTCGAGCGCATCCATCGAACTGGTCGTCTATGCCTCTATGGGGGGCATCGTCGGCGCCCTGACCCTCTGGCGCATGGAGCAACTGGGCGCCTTTGTACGCGCCGGGGCTTACGTCTCTCTGGTGAACGTGGGGATCATCCTCGGCTTCCAGTTCAACAGTCAGACGTATGACACGCTGGGACTGGTTCAGCTGCTCATGGCGGGGGTGGCCAACGGCATCCTCTCCACCAGTCTGGCCTTTGTGGCCTTTTCAGTTATGGGACGGCTTTTCGGCATCACCACCTCCCTGCAACTCCTGGAACTCGCCCGCCCCAACCATCCCCTCTTCCGCCGCGTGCTTACCGAGGCACCGGGCACCTACCATCATTCCATTATCATCAGCAATATGGCCGAGCGTGCGGCAGAAGCCGTAGATGCCGATCCTTTGCTGGCCCGTGTGGGGGCCTATTATCACGATGTCGGCAAGACGCTGCGCCCCTACTTCTTTGCCGAGAACCAGGATGAGGGACAGAACCCTCACGACAAGCTGGATCCCAAGACCAGTGCGGAGATCATCATCTCCCACGTCGAGGAAGGGCTTGTCCTGGCGCGCAAACACAAACTGCCCGAAAGGATTCGCGATTTCATCCCCGAGCACCACGGTACCATGTTGGTCTCGTATTTCTATCATCAGGCACAAAAAGAGAGTGCTGAAAAAGTGGACGCCAAGGATTTTCGCTACCGGGGGCCAAAACCGCAGAGCAAGGAGACGGCCATCGTCATGCTTGCGGACAGTGCCGAGGCCACCGTGCGAGCAAACCGGCCGCCAACGCAAAAGGATCTGGAGGCCCTGGTACACAGGATCGTCGACGAGCGCCTGATCGACGGCCAGCTCGACGAGTGTGACCTCACGTTAAAGGATCTGGACAAAATCCGCCGCGCATTCAACAGCGTTTTACAGGGGATCTTTCACCCCCGCATAAAGTATCCCGAGAGCGAGGCCTATGCAAAACCCGAGGCCATCCTGGAGCCAAGTTCAGCGACGGAGGCCTAGATGACGAATCGGCGACCAAAACCGAAATTGTCCTGCAGCTTTGGTTATGCCTGGGAAGGCCTCTGTTACGTAATCAAAACGGAGCGTAACGCGCGCATTCATCTGGCCATCTCCACGGCAGTACTCCTTCTCAGCGCCTGGTTGCAGTTATCTACCATAGAGTGGGCCGTCATCGTCACGGCCATCGCCCTCGTCTTTGCCGGAGAGATGCTCAACACGGCCGTGGAACTCACCATCGACTCGGTGATGACCGATTCCAACGCCCTGGCCAAGGGAGCCAAGGACGTTGCTGCCGCAACCGTGCTGATCACCGCCCTGGCCGCCGCCATCATGGGCCTCCTGATACTGGGCCCCCGCCTGTGGCAAAAAATGGTGGCCATGAGTGCACAGGCGCATCTGTATCTCGGCACAACAAAGGTTTAAAGGCATGGAATTACGACGTTATTGGCGTATTGTGAAGCGCAGATTATGGATCGTCCTCGTACTGTTGGCGGCGTCGGCGCTGAGTTACCTTCTTTTCGCCCCGCCCCAGACCGTATCCTATACGGCGGGAATGCGTTTTGTGATCGGTCTGGAACCAGAGCAAAAACCGGACGTCTACACCTATGACCGCTACTACACCTGGATGACCGCCGAGTATCTGATCGACGACCTGGCGGAGGTGGTCAAGAGCCATGCCTTTGCCCAGGATGTGAGCGCGCTGTCGGGGGTAAACGTGGCGCCGGGTGCTATTCAGGGAGCCACCGCCTCGGGAAAGCTCCACCGCATCCTGACCGTCAATATAACCTGGCCCCATCGGGAGCAACTGGTGCCCATCAGTGAAGGGGTCGCCGAGGCTTTGAACGACCATGCAGACGACTATTTCGCCCAGTTCGGTGGGCAAGAGATCGTGATCTCTCTCATCGATCCCCCCCAGATCCACCCCGTGGGGCCCTCGCTGCGCCAGCGCATAGACCTACCCCTCAGACTGCTGCTGGCCGGGGGGCTGGGCATCGCGCTCACCTTTTTCCTGGATTATATGGATGACACGATCCGTCACCGGGAGGATCTGGAGGAACTCGGCCTGCCCATCCTGGGAGAAATCCCAAGATCAAGGGGCCTCAGGCCCCTTTGGCGACGCGGCCCCAAACCCTGAATTTCTCCAAAAATTTGTGCCAGCCTGCGACTATGATATACTGTCAAAACTTGGTTTGTATAGGAGTCACACTTTGGAAATACGAGACTATTTAGCCATTCTACGAAAGCGCGGCTGGATCATCCTTCTCGTTATGGCCATCACCATAGTCAGCGCCTTTGTATTCAGCAAGCTACAGATGCCCGTCTATCGCTCCACCGTGTATCTCAACGTCATCCCCGCCCGCCTGGATTGGGGGCTACAGCAGACGGTCAAGGGACTTATGCGCAACTATGCGGGGAACATCACCTCCCGCAAGACGGCCATGGAGGTGATCACACGCCTGGAACTGGACATCACCCCCGGCCAACTGAGCCAGAAACTGACGGTCAGGCCCATCGAGGAGGACTTTTTGATCGAGATCGACGCCGATGACTATGATCCTCTCATCGCACGGGATATCGCCCAAACCACCGCCGAGGTCTTTGTGGAGGATATCAACGTACACATGCTAGATCAGGACAAGCGGGATCGCGTGGACGTGACACTGCTCGATAACGCCCTGCCCGGCACCCTCCACAAGCCCAAACTCAAGATCAACCTCCTGGCCGGGGCTGTATTCGGCACGCTGGTGGGCGGTCTGGTCGTCTTTTTCCTCGAATGGCTGGAAGCCGATATCCTTCGCACACGCGAGGACGTGGAGAATTATACAGGGCTAGCCGTCCTGGGAGTGATCCCCACATTCCATTCCAGCACCACCCGCACAGACCACAGAGCCAGCCAGGTATAACGGAAATTTAAGGAATTCACAGGGAGAAACAAAATTATGGCCGAAAAGCTCGGTCTTATCACCGCAACAGATCCCATGTCCTCGGCCAGCGAGGCCTACCGTACCTTGCGTATGAATCTGGAATTTGCTGCCCTGGACGAGGACCTGCGCACATTATCCATCACCTCACCAGGATCCGGCGAGGGCAAGTCGACCACGCTGGCCAACCTGGCCGTGACCATGGCTCAGGTGGACCAGCACGTCATCGCTGTGGACTGTGACCTGCGCCGTCCCCACCTCCATCACCTTTTTGGCCTGGAGAACGATCTGGGGGTGACGACGATGATGCTGGAGGACGACGCCCTGGACGATCCCCCCTTACAGGACACGCCCATCGATGGACTGCGTTTCCTGGGCAGTGGCACCCTCCCCCCCCGTCCCGCCGACCTCCTGGGGTCAAAGCGCATGGAGGAGATCATCGAAAAGCTGCTACAAGATGCGGATATCCTCCTCTTTGACACCCCCCCTGTGTTGGCCGCGACGGACGCCGCCGTGCTGGCCACCAAAGTTAACGGCACCCTCCTCGTGTTTAGTGCCGGCGACACAAAGCGCGACCATGCCCAGCGCGCCATCGAGCGGCTTAAAAACGTCAATGCCAGCATTCTTGGCGCCGTGCTATGCGATGCCCCCCTGGAGATGACCTTACAGGGCTACTACAAGTAGTCCTGTTGAAAGCATTGTCCTCCACAACCTTGTGGATAATCCTGTATAAAAAGTGGCTTACCTGTGGATAACTACCCCCCAACCTGTGGATAAGTGCCCTTTAAAGTGGATAACTTTTGTCCTTATCCACATCTTTCTGTCCCCACCCCCCACTATATATAGTGGGGGGTACTGTACCCCTACTACATTTTGTCGTTTATCCATTATACATTCACAAAAGGGAGGTTCTATCCATAAAGTTATCCACAAGCCTTGTGGATCAACACCCACTATATGTGGACAAAAAGCGCACACCGATGTCCACATCTTGGGTTTTGCCCCCGTTGTACACTTTTACACAGGCCCTACTACTACTACTATCTTATAGATATATATATTAAATGTGGATATATATAGGAATACACAGACCTGAAAATACCCTATTTCTTGTAAAGCTCGTCTCGAGCGTTCTTTCCTTCGACATCTGTTACTGAGAAAATCCTTGGCAACGCGTCTTTATTGGACTGCCCCTTTCTGAGATCGGCGGTCTATAAAAAGGAGGGGACTTATATCCATCTGTGGTACAATGTGGAGGGCGTACGGGGCAAACGGGATTTGCCCCCTTGACATGTTACGCAAAGCGTACTACGGTAAGGACGGCTTTTGCAGTCTCTCATCTGTATGAAAGAGGGGCCCTGTGACCACTATCACACTGGAGTTGACCAGCGTCGCCCACGGGGGAGACGCCGTGGGAAGATATGGGGGCAAGGTCGTGTTCGTACCCCTGGCCATCCCCGGGGAGACGGCACGCGTCGAGTTGGTGGAGGAACGCGGGCAGTATGCACGCGGCAGGCTCCTGGAGGTGATGGACCCATCGGAACACCGGGTCACCCCTCCCTGCAGCTATTTCGGCCTGTGTGGCGGCTGCCAGTGGCAGCATATGGATTATGATCTGCAATTGCGCCTCAAACGGCAGATCGTTCGGGATCAGCTCGACCACGTGGGAGAGCAGCACGATCCCCACGTGCTCCCCACCATGGGCATGAACAATCCGTGGGCCTATCGCAATCGGGTGCGGCTCCGCATGGATCAAAGGGGACGACTGGGATACTATGCCCTGCACACCCACGATGTGGTGTCCATCGACAGATGCTTTATCAGCCACCCCCTTTTGGATGAGATGTGGGATATGCTGGACATCGAGTTCGAGGGGCTGGCCGAGCTATCCCTGCGTGCGGGCATTCATACGGGGGAGCGCATGCTTGTACTGCGGGGACGCGGTGAGAAGCCGCCCGAGTTGACGGTGGAGATGCCCGTCTCCTGCCTCTATGTACCTCAGCAGGGAGATCCTGCGGTGCTGGCCGGCAGAAGTTACTATGTGGAGGGGTTGCAGGGACGGCCCTTGCGGATCTCTGGGCCCTCTTTTTTCCAGGTGAACACCCTGCAGACGGAGCGACTCATCGACGTGGTGGACGAATACCTGGCGCTTCAGCCAGGGGAGAAACTATTGGACGCCTACTGCGGCGTGGGAACCTTTGCCCTCTCTTTGGCGCATCGGGTTGCGCGGGTTACGGGCATCGAGAGCTCGCCCTGGTCCCTCAATGACGCCGTGGCGAACACCGTGGAGGAACACGTGGGCTTTTATCAGGGGACCGTGGCGGATGTCCTGGCGGATCTTGACCTTTCGTGTGATGCGCTGGTTCTCGATCCGCCCCGCACGGGCTGCGAGCAGAAGGCACTGGAAGCCCTGGCGCGTTGCGGCCCCCTTCGCATGGCCTATGTATCCTGTGATCCCTCCGCTTTCGCACGCGACATCCTGCGCCTGGACCGTCTGGGATATGAGCTCGTCGAGGTCCAACCCGTGGACATGTTCCCCCAGACGTACCACGTGGAATGTGTGGGACTCTTACAGCGCAGAGGATAAGGGGTAAATTTGCTCAAATAGCCATCTTGTGGTATAGTTTTACAAAGGTTTGTTAATAGTGATGGGAGATTGGAGGGGCTATGGCGCTAAGCAAGAGTGACAAGGATGCGGTGATGGACCAGTTTCAGCGGCATGAATCTGATACCGGCTCACCAGAAGTCCAAATAGCTCTCCTGACGAAGCGCATCAATCGTCTGACGGATCATCTAAGAGAGCATAAGCAGGATCAGCACTCTCGCCGAGGTCTATTGAAATTGGTGGGGAGGAGGCGTCGTCATCTCAATTATCTCCATGAGGAAGACGAGCAAAAGTATAGGGAGATGATCTCGACGCTCGGTCTTCGCCGCTAGGCGCATTGAGAGGCGATATTGATAGCAGCGGGCAGAAAAGAAAAGGGCACATGGCGGCGGATAGGGGCATATGCTCTTTTCTTTTGTTCGCCTGTAAGGCACGGATTTTAGGTTTGGTTACTTGGAGGGCGGGGATAGGGCTTTTGCAGGAATTGGGGAATGCATCTCACCAGGAGATGGGATACATTCCCCAGTCCCTGAAAAGCCCGTTCCTACCTCTCCATCTGTATCATAGTTTTAGTAGTATAGACGGAGAAAGGTTTGAACATGTCAAAAGTACATAGCTACAAGGCAAGACTTGGTGATGGCGACATCACGGTAGAGACGGGCAAACTGGCCCAACAGGCGGGCGGCGCGGTGACGGTGCGGCAGGGAGATACGATGGTCCTTGTGACGGCCACCGCGGACGATCCCCGAGAGGGGATGGATTTCTTCCCCCTGCGGGTGGATCTGGAGGAGCGCGATTATGCCGTGGGCGAGATCCCGGGAGGGTTTTTCAAGCGCGAGGGGCGGCCCTCTTCACAGAGCATCGTGCTGTGCCGTACCATCGATCGCCCCCTGCGGTCTCTCTTTCCTGACGAGTTCCGCAACGACGTGCAGGTCATCGTCACCCCCCTCTCTTTGGACGAGGAACACCCCTTTGATGTTCTCTCCCTCATCGGCGCTTCTGCCGCGTTGACCATATCAGACATTCCCTTCCCGGGGCCTGTCGGCGCTTTGCGCATCGGCTGTGTCGAGCGCGAACTCGTGGTGAACCCCACAGAGGAGCAGATGGAAGTAAGCTCCCTGGATCTCCTCGTGGCGGGCACGGCTGACTCGGTGCTCATGATCGAGGCCGGGGCGGATGAGGTGTCGGAAGGGCTCATGGCTGAAGCCATCGCCCTGGCACACAAAGAGATGCAGGATGTCATCGCCATGCAGGAGCGCATGGGCCAGGAGATTGGCAAGGAAAAGTTTGAGGGCGTCTACGATAGACCGGAACCCGAGATGCTGGAAAAGGTAGAGGGCCTCGTTAAGGGACCCTTGGCCGATCTCGTGGCGCGTGGGCTTTCTCGAGATGAACGTAGCAAGGAACAGGACGCCATCCGCGAACGCATGCTGGAGCAGCTTGGCGAGGACGCCGACGAGGATGCGGCGGAAGAGGCCTTTGATAAGGTGTTGAAAAGTGTTATGCGGCAACACCTGCTCGAAACGGGAAAACGCATCGATGGGCGGGATGTGGACACCATCCGGCCGTTGAGCGCCGAGGTGGGACTCTTGCCTCGCGCCCATGGCTCCGCACTCTTTTCCCGTGGCCAGACGCAGGTGCTCAGTGCGGTTACCCTGGGGTCGGCCTCCGATGAGCAGAGGCTGGACGGGATCCCCGGAGAACTCAGTGGCCAGGAATCCAAGACGTATATGCACCATTACAACTTTCCTCCCTTTTCGACGGGCGAGACGTGGCCCCTGCGGGGTCCCGGGCGGCGCGAAATAGGGCACGGTACGCTGGCGGAGCGGGCCATCGAGCCTCTGCTTCCCGACAGCGAGGAATTTCCTTATACCATCCGCACGGTCTCGGAAGTGCTTTCCAGCAACGGGTCCACTTCTATGGCCAGCGCTTGCGCCAGCAGCCTGGCCCTGTTCGACGCGGGAGTACCCATAAAGGATGCCGTGGCTGGAATCGCCATGGGATTGGTCTCAGAGGGTGAGCGATACGCTGTCCTGACGGACATCCAGGGTCTCGAGGACTTTTATGGGGATATGGACTTTAAGGTCACGGGGACAAAGAAGGGCATCACGGCCATCCAGGTGGATATCAAGATCTCGGGATTGCCTCAAGAGATCATACGCGAGGCCCTGCAAGGGGCGCGGAACGCGCGTCTTCAAATCCTGGATGCGATGAACGCCTGCCTCCTTGAGCCCCGTGAGGAGCTTGCTCCCCATGCGCCGCGCATTGAGACGGTGCAGATTCCCGAGGCAAAGATCGGCAAGCTCATCGGCCCGGGTGGCAAGACGATCCGCAGCATCATAGATGAAACCGGCGTGGCCATCGATGTGGACGATGATGGCACGGTGCATGTGTCTTCCAGCGATGGGGAGGCTACAGACAAAGCCCTGGCACGCATCGAGGAGTTGACCGCCGAGGCGGAGATGGGCCGCATCTATAACGGCCAAGTCGTGCGCGTTGAGCCGTACGGAGCCTTTGTAGAGTTCCTGCCCGGTCAGGATGGGCTTGTACATATCTCTCAATTGGCCGACTACCACGTCCCCAGCGTCGAAGATGTGGTGCAGGTGGGAGACGAGGTGATGGTCATGGTCATCGATATCGCGCGGGATGGGAAGGTCAAGCTGTCCCGTCAGGCGGTCATTGAAGGATGGACGGTACAGGAGGCCCGTCGGCGCGATCGCACCCTCAGCGAAGAGCCGGGGGAACGACGAAGCGGCTCCGGGGACCGTCGCAACAGAAGGCGCTAGACAAAAAGGGCTCTATCCCAGAGGCATGTGCTCTCTTTTCATCCGGAAGAGATGACCTGCCTCTGGTTCTTGTACATATGATGTAGCGATCCAGGAATGCGAATGCCGTAATGGAAGAGAATAAATTGCCGGTCAAATCGTGGTTGCGTGAACTCGTAGAGTCCGTGCTGCCCGCCCTCATCATCGTCCTGGTGATTAACGTCTTTCTGGCCCAGGCCACCCGGGTGGAGGGACAAAGTATGGAACCCAACCTCCATGATGACCAGCGGTTGATCATAGAGAAGGTAACGTATCGTTTTCGGCCGCCCGAGCGCGGAGATATCGTCGTTCTGCGTCCTCCTCAAGAGTCCAGCGAGCCCCTGATCAAGCGCGTGGTAGGACTGCCGGGGGAGACGTTGGAGATTCATGATGGTCAGGTGTACATCGATGGTAAGATGGTCGATGAACCCTATCTGAATCAGCCCACGTGGAGTACACTGGAACCCATTCTAATACCAGAAGAACACGTCTTTGTCATGGGGGACAATCGGCAGGCGAGCAACGACTCGCGGGCCTTTGGCGTGGTGGCCTTGGATGACATCATCGGCAGGGCGTGGGTGCGGTATTGGCCGCCTGCAGAGATCGGACCCATAAAAATCCCCCGATGAGGGAGTAAAGAGCGGGAACGGGATTCCGTCCCCGCTCTTTTTTTGGTTGTAGCCTCTGGTGCTTACCCCGAAAAAAGTGTTACTTGACCTATATGGGCCTTCTCATCCCTCGTAGCAAAGGATGAAAAGAGCCTGGGAGGGAAAAACGATGTTGGAAGACAATTTCGTGGTCAACTTTCACGAACATCCCGGCGATGGCCTGCTCGCCAAGAATCGCGAGATGGGCATCGACATGTCCGTCCTGCTCTCCGTGGGACCCGGGGCGCAGACCAGGGCGGTGGAGATGGCCCGCGCCCATCCGCAGCGATTCGTCCCTTTTTATTGGGTGGACAACACCCGCGATCTGACCCACGAACCCGAGCACCTGCGCCGGGCCGTGGAGGAGGAGGGGATTCGTGGCGTCAAGTTCCAGCCCATGGACCAGCACTGGTTCGCTGACGATGAGCGGATCTATCCCCTCTATGAGGTGTGTGCTGAACTGGGCCTCGTCTGCACGTGGCACGCGGGGATAGTGAACCTGGGCTTTAAATATGAACTGGGCGTGCCCATGCTCGCCCGCTACACGGATCCCCTGGCCATCGATCAGGTGGCCTTTGATTTCCCCAGCCTTCCCCTGTGCATCGCCCACATGGGAGGTAACTATCACTATAGGGCCCTCGTCCTGGCCGAGAAACATGAGAACGTCTATCTGGACACGGCGTTCCTGCACTTTTTTTGCCCTCGCATGCTGCCCCACATCTCGCCCGGCGAACTCATCTCCCATGCCGTGCGACACGTGGGAGCGGACAAAGTGCTCTATGGCAGCGAGGGCGTCTGGCCCCAGACGGTGCTCGCCCTCGATCTCGCGGCGGAGGAAACGCGGCAGATCCTCGGCGGTAACGCCCTCCGCCTGCTAAAGATGGAGCGCCCCACCATCTAGAGGGGAAAACTCTCCGTTGACCCCGAGCGCCATGAGCGTATATAATTGAAGCCACTGAAGAATCATAGTGGAGGCGCCTTTGGCGCACAGGGAGAGAATGTGATGGCCTATGAAAAAAAGTCCTATCTGCAGCACACGGCGGTCTATGTGAAGGATATCAAGTGGCACATTCGTTTCTTTGAGGAGGCCCTGGGCATGCCCGTGGATAGGGCACAGGGGCCCGAGGACGATCCCGAACAAGTGTGGACGGTGGGGGGCGTGCAGTTGGTCGCAGCCCCCGACTTTGAGGGGCCCGAGGGGCGCATGGCGCATCTGGGCATCGTGACCGAGGATCTGGACGCCGCCCTGGAGGAAGTCTATAAATGGGGCGTCGAGGAGATGCCCCAGGGCCACAATTGGTTCACCCTGCCCGGCGGTATGCCCGTCGAACTGATGCAGGAAGAGGACTAGCCTCTAGCACGAGTCAGCGCGCCCGAGAGGTCTTTTCTCGGGCGCGCTCTTTTTTCGTCAGACGGTCCGTTTTCCCTATTTCACCAGATCGCCGAATATGTGCACCATCCGGATAGCCCAGCCCCTCGGGGGCGATGATGCTACCCAACCCGCACGATACGTCCCCAAGTACGGGGTTGGGCACGAAAATCAACGCCGTGGCCCGTTCGGCCTGTCGAAGAGGGTTGGCTCGGCACCCGCTCCAGCCCCCGATCAAAGTATCCCTGGGCCTGGCGCCAATGGCCCAGGTCCACCCCCATCTCTCCGAGTTCCAGCAGTTCTTCTGTCGAATCCTCGTCTTTTCCCATCCTCTCACATCGTATGATCGTCGAGATCGACCGTCGGCGGTATCATACCATATGGCAGCCCCCATGGGATAAAGGCCTCGTGAAACAACGGTCAATATACGGGGCGAATGACGTCAAAGCGGCCCAGGAGGG
>CAZMOW010000019.1:31406-35080 GCA_964567975.1 uncultured Anaerolineales bacterium
AGGGGATCGTCCAGGCGCACCATGTGTTCTCGCATGCGATCCAAAAGCTCGTTCTGTATCGTCTCGGTCTCGGGCATGTCGATGAGATTGCGCATCTCCCAGGGGTCGGCCAACATATCGTACAGTTCCCCGATGTCGGAGACGTTGTACACCAGTTTGTGGGTGCGGGTGCGTATCATACGCTGGGGAAAGGGAAAGATCTGCGACTGAAAGGCTGTATAGATGCTGTCCCGCCCTGCGGGGGTCTGCTGCCCCAGGACGTTGTCCAGCATGCTCTGGCTGTCGGGCGCCTCCGGCGGCGTCGCCCCCGCCACCTCCAGTAAGGTGGGATAGAGGTCGTGCAGGTAGACGAACTCGTCGCATACGCTGCCCGGCGCCTCGCAGTCGGGATGGGCCACCACCATGGGCAGATGGTAGCACTCCTCGTAGGTAAAGGGGCCCTTTTCGATGAGGCGATGGGCGCCCATCATGTCCCCGTGATCGGTGGTGAATATGACCACCGTGTCCTCCTCGAGGCCCAGGCTGCGCAGCGCGTCCAGCATGCGTCCCACCAGGTCGTCGATCATGGTCACATAGCCCCAGTAACGGGCCACGATCTCCCGCCAGCCCTCCCAGCCGCCACCGGACAGCCCCCAGTAGCGCTCATAGAGTTCCTGCACGCGGGGTTTGCGCTCCCAGGTCTCGGTGAAGCTGGGCTCCTGGGGGATCTCGGCGGGATCGTACATGGAGTAATAGGGCTCGGGCACGAAACAGGGCGTGTGCGGTCCCCAAAAGTTGGCCCACAGAAAAAAGGGCCTGTCGTCGTCCCTGAACTGCTTCAGGAGATCGATGGCGAACTCGCTCGCCATGTACTCGAAGGAACTCTCCACGGTACCCGACTGCAGGGCGTACATCTCTTGCTGCTGTTTACCGGGGTTGTCTCCGTAAAATGCCTCCAGCACTCTTGGAGGTTCAAGACCGCGATCCTCCAGATATTCCTTATAGTGGGGTGGACGGCTGCCCCGCTGCATGTAGCGCAGTCCCTCGACCAGCCCGTCGGTGGGAGGATAGCCATAGCCAGGGAAGTCCTTGCCCTCGAACCCATATTCGCTGGGGACCTTTGCCCCGTCCACGTGCCACTTGCCGGCATAGCCCAGGTTGTAACCGGCGTCTCCCAGTTCCGTGGCCAGGTTGGGGACATCGGGGTTCAGGATATCGTCGTTCACACGGACGTGGTTTTTGTGGGGATAGAGCCCCGTGAACAGGGCCGCCCGCGCCGGGGAGCAGGGGCTGGTGGGCGTGTAGGCGGCGTCAAAGCGCACGCCGCCCTCGGCCAACCCGTCGATGTGGGGGGTGCGACAGGTGGGGGCGCCGTAACAGCCCAACGTGTCGCGGCGCTGCTGGTCGGTGACGATGAGGAGGATATTCTTGCGTGCGTTTTCCTCTGCCATGGGGAGCTCCTTATATACCGTATCGTCGATTCGTCCCTATCATAGGGCAGGGGCCGCGACATAGCAACTCGACGTCCTCTCCCGCTCAGCTCCGGGCGTCGCGTCTCGCGTCCTTCCGGACAAAGGGTGGCGCCACGTCGGGCGCGACCAGGTCTTGATAGCGCCCCGGCTTGCGGTAGGCGTTGCCCCACACCTCCCGCTGGCGGTAGGCCCTGATGGCCTCCACGTCAAAGGCGGCCATGTACACCCCCTCCTCCTCGCCGGCCTCGACGAGGCAGGTATCCCTCGATTCCCCCTCGTCGTCGAAGGCGATGCCGTCAAAGGCCACGGAATGGCCGTTCTGCTGCGGGGTGGCATAGTTGGCCATGGCCAGCCCCAGCATATTCTCATAGGCCCGCGCCCTGAACTGCCCCAGGCGGTTGGCCTCCAGCCCGCAGGCGTTGGGGGTAAGGATCAGCTCGGCGCCTTTGAGCATCAGGATGCGGGCGCTCTCGGGGAACTCGCGGTCGAAGCAGATCATGGCCCCCACCTGCACCGCGCCCTGCCCCGTGTCCAGGGAGCAGACGCGAAAAGCGTCCCCCGGCGTCAGCAGGGCCTCCTTGTCCCAGTCGCAGGTGTGCACCTTGGCGTAGGTCATGACGATCTCGCCGTGGCGGTCGATGAGGGACAGTACGTTGCGTGGCGCGCCCTCCCAGCGTTCCAGGTAGGTGAGGGCCATGGCCATCTCGAGCTCCCCGGCCAGGGCCCGAAAGTGGGTGACGAAATCGTCCTCCTGGTCGATGGCCTGTGCCAGCCAGGCGTCGTGGGCGTCGGGATCCGACGCATCAGGGAAGGTGTAGCCCACGTTCCACATCTCGGGAAAGAGGGCGACGTCGGTGCCCCTCTCCTTGGCGCGCCGGCAGAAGCGCTCGCCTTTGGTCCGGTTGGCTTCCTGGTCGTAGCCCGAGGCGGTCATCTGTAAGAGTGCGACGTTCAGGGGGGTCATGTGTGTGCCTCGCTTGGAAAGAAGGTAGTGAGTGTACGATGGGCGATGTCCAAAATCCGATACCTTTGCGTCCGAGATTGGCAGCGGCTACAAGAGTTGTGCCACTACCCACAAAGGGATCCAATACCGTATCGTTTACATAGCTGAACAACTTGATACAGCGCATCGGTAACTCGACCGGAAAGGGTGCTGGGTGGCGTACCTTCTTTCCACTGTTTCTTGCAGAATATAAGAACAAGTTCTACTGGTGCGATCACATAAGGGGCAGAGGCACTGCGCCATGATTCGCAAGGTGTTAGGGTAATGAGCCCTTATACTCTTAATTCGGAGATCGGGTTTCTTTCTCAATCCTGTCCGAGCTAACAACAGACTGAGCTTCGATCATTGGCACGGTCGGTGCCTTGGTAAACCGAAGCTCCTGCAACTTGTTCACAAGATCGTCAAAATCGGTCGTGGTTGCAGCCACGACGCTGTCAATTCCAGTGAGGGAACCATCTTCGATCTCCTTCATCACGCTGGTGACATCGTTGGAGTTCAGGGTCACCAGGTACATTTTGGCGTTTGGATGAACATATTTGAGAGCGATGGCTTCGAGATCTGCTTGCTTATAACGTTCCCTCAGACTCGTCTTGGCACTCAGCGCGACGGGCCCAAGGCGGTCAGTATAGAGTAACAAGTCATAGTCCACGTTGGGGACAAAGGCAGCCCGAGCCTGCATATACAACGGCAAAAGTTTCCTCCGAATGAGTACAGTTGCAAGGATGTACTCGAATATATATCCATTGAGTGCGTTGCTGGTCTCGGCCCTCGCTTGATACTTGTCCCAGCAATAGTTTACATATTCAGAGGGACAACGGCACTCTATAGCAAAGATATCTGGGAAGAGCCGTTCGAATACCTTCGCAGCCTTTCCACCACTTGTGCTGACTATACCAAAATCCTGTAGGTAACTGCTCATAGGCACTCCCAGCGCGTTGCGAATCTCACATAGATTCAGACAACGAAGGATTGAAGAGACGTTCCTTTTCTACCAAATTCCGATGTCCCTATGATATATGGAGTTCTCTTGGTTGGCAAAGGCCCCCATGGATGGATACTCGGTTAATATTCATCCATTTGCCTCGGATTTTAAATCCGTCCCCTATCCCAGCAGATCGTAGATCTCCACCGGTTGGCCCGTGGCCATGGCCCGGTTGGCCTCCTGGTCGTAGCCGGAGGCCGTCATCTGTAAGAGGGCGACGTTTAGGGGGCTCATGTGT
>CAZMOW010000020.1:0-5716 GCA_964567975.1 uncultured Anaerolineales bacterium
GGATGGGGCAGAGCGCCCCATCCCCATGGTATTCTCAGGACAGGCCCACGATCTCGCCGTCCTCGGTGAGGTCGATGTCCATAAAGGCCGGCCGGCGGGGCAGACCGGGCATGGTGCGGATGCTGCCGCACAGGGGGTAGAGGAAGCCGGCGCCTATGCTGGCGCGCACGTCGCGGATGGGCAGGCGCCAGCCCCTGGGCACGCCCAAGCGCTTGGGGTCGTGGGAGAGGGAGAGGTGGGTCTTGGCCATGCAGATGGGCAGGTCGTCGTAGCCGCGGTCGGTGTACCGTCGAATCTTATGCTCCGCCGTCCGCGTATAGTCGACGCCGTCGGCGCCGTAGACCTGCGTGGCGATGGTCTCGATCTTTTCCTTGATGGGGATGTCCAGGGGATAGAGAAAGTCGAAATCGACGGGCTGTTCGCAGGCCTTTACCACGGCTTTGGCCAGGTCCCGGGCCCCCGCGCCGCCCCTGGCCCAGTGTTCCGAGGGCACGGCGTCGGCGGCGCCGTGCTCCAGGGCCACCCGGCGGATGAGTTCGATCTCGGCGTCGGTGTCATAGTCGAAGCGGTTGATGGCCACGACGACGGGGACGCCGAACTGCTGGGCGATCTCCATATTGGCCACCAGGTTCGCGCAGCCCTTTTCCAGGTGTTCGAGGTTCTCCTCGGTGAGTTCGTCGGGCATGGGTCGGCCGGGGCGCACCCGGCCCAGGCCGCCGTGCATCTTGAGCGCGCGGGCGGTGGCCACCATGACCACGCAGTCGGGGATCATGCCGCTGGTGCGGCACTTGATGTCAAAGAACTTTTCCATGCCGCAATCGGCGCCAAAGCCGGACTCGGTCACCACATAGTCGGCGAGTTTGGCCCCGATCATGTCGGCGATACAGGACGAGTTGCCGTGGGCGATGTTGGCAAAGGGCCCGGCGTGGACAAAGGCGGGGGTGTGCTCCAGGGTTTGCATCAGGGTGGGCATGAGGGTGTCCTTCATGAGCACGGCCATGGCGCCGGCCACGCCCAGATCCTCGGCCGTCACCGGGTCTCCGTGGTGGTCGCTGCCCACCACGATGCGCCCCAGCCGCTCCCGCAGATCCTGGAGGCCGGTGGCCAGGGCCAGGATGGCCATGACCTCGCTGGCCACGGTGATGTCGAATCCGGTCTCGCGCAACACGCCGTTGCGCTTGCCGCCCAGGCCGGTGATGATCTGGCGGGCCGCCGCGTCTTCCACGTCCACCACGCGGTTGAGGAGGATGGATTCCGAGTCGATGTTCAGCCGCTCCAGGCTCGCGCCCTCCAGGGCGGCGTCGCTGAGACGCCGCTCGTGCATCATGCGCGAGTCCAGGGCGGCGGCCATGAGGTTGTGGGCTACGCCCACAGCGTGGATGTCGCCCGTGAGGTGCAAATTAAAGTCCTCCATGGGCACGACCTGGGAGTAGCCGCCGCCGGCGGCACCCCCTTTGATGCCAAAGGTGGGGCCCATGGACGGCTGGCGGATGCAGGTAAAGACCTTGTGGCCAAGTTCCGCGCCCAGGGCCTGGCTGAGGCCGATGGTGGTGGTCGTCTTGCCCTCGCCCAGGGGGGTGGGGGTGATGGCCGTCACGTCCACGTATTTGCCCCCCTCACGGTCGGCAAAGCGCTCCAGGACGTCCAGGTGTACCTTGGCCTTGTACCAGCCATAGGGTTCCAGGTCCTCTTTTTTCAGGTCGATGCTTTCGGCGATCTCCAGGATGGGTTTCAATTCTGATTCCGCTGCCTGTGCTATCTCCAGGTCGCTGAGCATGTGTCGTCCTTTCCTTGACTCGGTAAACGCTCGATATGCTAAAGGTCGGATGCGGCGGTCTGTCGCCGCGCCGCCATGAGGGTGTTCCTCATGAGCATGGCGTTGGTCATGGGGCCCGTGCCGCCGGGTACGGGGGTGATGTATCCGGCCACCTCCTTGGCTGCCTCGGTGTCCACGTCGCCAAACAATTCGTCATCGATGACGTTGACGCCATAGTCGATGACTACAGCCCCGGGGCGGATCATGTCGGCGTCGATCATCTCGGGCCTGCCCACGGCGACGGCCAGGATATCGGCCCGACGGGTGATGGCGGCCAGGTCCTCGGTGCGCGAGTGGCAGATGGTCACCGTCGCGTGCTGGTGGAGCATGAGCAAGGCCATGGGGCGCCCGACGATGTTGCTGCGGCCCACCATGACGGCGCGCTTGCCCTTGAAGGGGATGTCATAGCGTCGTAAGAGTTCCATGCCCCCGGCGGGGGTGGCGGGCGTGAGGGCGTCTCCGCGCTGCTGCATGAGCCGGCCCGCGTTGAGGGGGTGCATGCCATCCACGTCCTTGGCCGGGTCCAGCATGCCCACCACCGTATCCTCGGAGAGGTGCTCGGGCAGGGGCATCTGGACGATGACGCCGTTGGTTCGGGGGTCGCCGTTGAGTTCCTCCATGCGGCCGGACAGGGTCTCCTGGTCGGTCGTCCCGGCCAGGGTGTACAGGGCGAAGCGCATGCCGGCGTCGGTAAAGTGCCTCTTGATCTGCCGCACGTACCAGGCGGCGGCCGGATCCTCGCCCAACTGTATCACGGCGATGCCCGGGGCCCACCCGTGGGCCCGTTCAAAGGCTTTCACGTCGTCGGCGATCTCTTGTTGTATGGCTTTGGCCGTGGCGCGGCCGTCCAGTATCTTGGCAGTCATTACACCTCCTTTTTATCTTGAGATAGGGCCTAGGCTTCGATCTTTCCGCGGACGATGCCTATCACCTCATCCTTGCGCTGGGCTTTATTTTCGATGATGGTCCGTACCTTTGCGCGTATCTCTTTTTTGTATTCCTCGTCGTCGATGCTGCCCAGGTTGATATAGACGTTGAGGAGAGAGGCGCGCATGGAGGCCTCGGCCAGCAGGGCGCCCACGCCGGCGTCGCTCACGGCCCACCTGTTGCCCTTTTGGGCGGCGGGCAGGGCCAGGTCGACGATTTGGGCGCAGTCCTCGGCGATGGCGAGGGGCACCTCTGTGGCCTCTCGCAGAGCCCGCTGCAGGGTCTCTCGACGGGCCTTTTTTTCCTCGGCGCTCTGGCGGGGCATGCGGTAGGCGGCCATGACCTGGCTATAGGCCTCAGTGTCAGCCTCCAGCAGGTCGG
Source organism: uncultured Anaerolineales bacterium (assembly GCA_964567975.1). Lineage (GTDB taxonomy): Bacteria > Chloroflexota > Anaerolineae > UBA1429 > UBA1429 > JAWLEV01. The sequence goes on from CAZMOW010000020.1 coordinate 3,125, forward strand.
TCAGTTCCCTCCGCAGGGCCTCACTCCCTTCCAGGATCTCGGACATGGCCTCCTCGACCTCGGCATAGTCCTTTTTACCGATGGTGAGGTTGCAGACCATGCTGACGAGGGCGGCCGCCAGGGCGCCTCCCAGGGCGGCGCCGCTGCCCCCGCCGGGGACGGGCTCGTCGGAGGCCAGGGCGTCGAGAAAGTCGCTGACTCGCTGTTCGGTAAAGGTGTCGCCGCCGTCTTCGTCCTGTGGCATAGGGTTCGCTCCGTGTGCGTAGTGTAATCGGTTTCCCGTTGGCTCAAAGCCGCTGGGCTCAGGGTGCATGCAGATATTGTAGATGACTAGCCATTCCTCGTCCGCGCAGGCATTTTTAGGACTGCAGATGGCAGCGCCATTCTGCAAGGCCACCGAAGGTGGCCCGACTGGCCGATAGGCCTCACGAGCCGGCTTCAGACGGCGAACGAACGTCCGAACATGCTCGGTCTGAAGCCCTGCGCAAAAGCACTTTGTGCCGGGCGTCGACCTGCGTCGACGCGTCTGCGCAGCATTCAAGGGCTCGCTTCCACTACTTATGCCCATGATCCCTCTTTTTGACAGAACCGATGGTTCCAGACTCTGGGTGTGCCTGTCTGAAACTGTGTCGCTATTCTAGAATTCCCAATCCAGGGTGTCCAGTTCGGCAAGGCTGAACACGGGGCCATCGACGCAGACGTATTTATGGCCGATGTTGCAGCGGCCGCATTTGCCGATGCCACATTGCATGCGGCTCTCCAGGGAAGTATAGATGCGATCCCGGGCGAATCCCAACTCGGTCATCACCGGCAGGGTGAAGCGGATCATGATGGGCGGTCCGCAGATCACGGCCACGGCGTCGTCGGCCGCGGGGGCCACCTCCTCCAGCACAGCGGGCACGAACCCCACCTTGCCGTCCCAGCCGGGGGCCTCCCGGTCGATGGTCTGCCACACCTGGATATCCTCCCGCGCCTCCCAGGCGGCCAGATCCTCCTTGTACATGAGCAGGCCGGGGTTGCGCGCGCCATAGACCACAGTGATCCTATCATACTGGTCGCGCCGCTCGCTGTCCAGCAGGTAGATGATGAGGGAGCGCAGGGTGGTAAAGGCAAATCCGCCGCCGATGATGACCACGTCCTTGCCCTGCATCAGACCCAGGGGAAAGGTGTTGCCCAGGGGGCCGCGCATGCCAATGGTGTCCCCCTGGCGCAGATTGTGCAGTTGGCCCGTCACGCGGCCCGTCTTTTTGATGGTAAAGCGCACGAATCCCTCCTCGGTGGGGGAGGAGGCGATGCCAAAGGGGGCCTCGCCGGTGCCAAAGAGGGATAGCTCGCAGAACTGACCCGGCTTATACTCAAAGCCCTCGGCGTCCGAGGGGTGGGCGAAGGCGAGGTCGAAGCTCTTGATGGTGCGGTCGTCGGTCTCGTCCACGATACGCTGCACGACCATACTCATGGGTAGGTAGGGATTACTCGCCTGGTAGGTGGGATGGGGCGTCGTCTCGGTCATGGTGTTCGTTGCTCCGATCTCGCCTCTTTAAGGGCTTGGCGAATACGTTCCAGGATGTGACGGATGTCCACGTGCACGGGGCAGGCGGCGATGCAGCGTCCGCAGCCCACGCAGCCGTAGCGGCCCACGTTGCGGGGCAAGTACTCGAATTTGTGCATGGCGCGCTGGCGCCAGCGGGAGGCCTGATCGGGACGGGGGTTGTGGCCCGAGGCCTGGGCGGTAAAGGTGGAATACATGCAGGAGTCCCAGGTTCTCAGGCGCTCGCCCCCCTCGGCCAGAACCCGATCCTCGATGTTGAAGCAGTGGCAGGTGGGGCAGACGTAGGTGCAGGTGCCGCAGGCCAGGCATTTCTCCCCGATCTCGTCCCAGATGTCGCTCTCAAAGAGGTCGGCCAGGTGCTCCTCCAGGCCGGCTACCGGTTCCACCGGTTGCAGGCGCTCGCGGGCGCGGGCCTCGATCTCCTGGGCCCGACGCAGGTGCTTCTGATCGGCGGGGGCCATATCCAGCCCGGCCAGGAATTCCGCGCCCCGCTCAGAGACACCCTCCAGCAGGTAGGCGTCCCCGGCGTCCCGCATCATGACATCCGCGCCCTGCCGGTCATAGGGACCGCTGTCAAAGGCGTGGCAGAAGCAGGTACGCCGCGGTTGGCTACAGGCGAGGCTCACAACGAGGGTATTCTCGCGGCGCGCCACATAGTAGGGGTCAAGATAGGGCCCCTGCACAAAGATCTCGTCCAGCAGCAAAAAGCTGCGCGCATCGCAGGGGCGCACGCCCAGGAGGATGGTGGGCGTCGTGTCCAGGGGGACCTCCTGGACCTCGTTAAAGTCGTCCCGCTGGCGGCGAAAGCGGATCAGTTCCTCGGTCTGGGGAAAGAATACGCCCTTGACGGGCTTGGGGGTGTTGCGATAGTCGAGTACCACGTCCTCTAGGGATTCCACGCGGTCGAAGCGCAGTTCCCCACTCTGTTCCACCGGCGCCACGAGGCGGTGGGTGTCCAGCAGACGGGCGAGGAAGCGCTGCAGGTCGCCCTTTTGCAGGATCACGGGATGTGTGAGGGCGTTATGTTCCTCCGGGCTATAGGA
>CAZMOW010000020.1:5816-32110 GCA_964567975.1 uncultured Anaerolineales bacterium
AGGGGGCAGGCGTTGCGGCAGGCGTAGCAGAGGTTGCAGCGTTCCATCTCCCCGGCAAAGCGGTCCCAGCGCGCCTCTGTCGGCAGGGCCTCCATCTCGCGCACGTGGGCGTAGCGATCCACCGTCTCCCCCTCGGGGATGGGCTCTCCCACGGCCATGTCGCACAGGACGGGATTGTGCTGCTGGCAGGTCTCGCACATCTCGTAGAGGTAGGCGTCCACGGGCAATCTCGTCTTGCCATAGACGATCGCGCCCTCTTCCACGTAAGCGTCCTCCAGATCCTCCACGGTGACGCCCAATTCATGGGCCACGCGGCGGGGATCGACGACGTTGGGGCAGTGCGCACCCACGATGCGCAGATTCTCGCGGACGACCTGGCCCTCCTGGATGAGGCCCACGATGGCGCGCGAGTCGCAGCCCTTGACCATGATGCCCACCTTTTGCTCGGGATAGTTGGGCAAAAAGACGGCCAGGTTGTTCTCGCAGGTGGCGTCCCAGATCAGGCGGTGGGCGTCCTCGGGCCGACGGATGAAAGCGGGGGTGGCATGGAGCCCCAGGGGGCTCCGCTCATAGCCGATAAAGAGGTCGATCTCTTCCGATGCCAGCCACTCGGCGACCCGGGCGCGAAAATCCACGCTCGTCATATGGAAGCGCCCTCCCTCTCCTTTACAGTGGACGGGGCATTGATGTTCAGGTGTCGGGCTGGCCCCAGGGCCTTTACGTCCTCGGTGACCTTTTCGACGACCTGGGCAAAGCGCTCTCCCTCTGAGGCGGAGACCCAGGAGAACTGCACCCGTCCCTTCTCGATGCCCAGGTATTCCAGGTAGCGTTTCAGCAGGGCAAAGCGGCGCCGCGCGAAATAGTTACCTGCCAGGTAGTGGCAGTCGCCGGGATGGCAGCCAGAGACGAGGACGCCGTCCACTCCCTGGCGCAGGGCCGCGACGATATAGATGGGATTCACGCGCCCGGAACAGGGCACGCGCACCACGCGCACGTTGGGCGGGTACTGGATGCGGGAGGTGCCTGCCAGGTCGGCCCCGGCATAGGAGCACCAATTGCAGAGGAAGGCCAGGATTTTGGGCTCCCACTGTGACGTTTTCCCGTTACGGTTCATATTTCCCTTTCTCAAGATGACACCAGGGCCATGATCTGGGCCATGATCTGGCTATCTTCGAATCCCTCCAGGGAGATGCATCCGGCGCGGCAGCCGGCGGCGCAGGCGCCGCAGCCCTTGCATACTGCCGCGTTGACCTGGGCGCAGGTTTTGTAGGTGTCCCTGGCGATCTCTACGGTGGCCAGTTCGATGGCCTGGTAGGGGCAGATCTCGACGCAGTCGCCGCAGGCAGAGCAGTTGATGGCGTCCACGTGGGCCACAGAGCCGGCGGACAGGATTCGCTCCTGGGAGAGCACGGTGCAGGCCCGGGAGACGGCGGCGCCAGCCTGGGCGATGGATTCCTCGATGGATTTGGGACCGTGGGCCAGGCCGGCCAGGTAGACGCCCTCGGTGGCGAACTCGACGGGGCGCAGCTTCATGTGCGCCTCCAGGAAAAAGCGCTCCTCGTTCAGGGGCACCTTGAGCATGCGGGCCACGCGCTCGGCGTCGTCCCGGGGGGCGATGCCCACGCTGAGGATCAGGGCGTCCGGCTGCAGGGCGATCTCCTGATCCAGGAGGGGATCGTACACGCTGACGTGCAGCGCGTCCCCCCGCTTTTCGACCTCGGGCGGGCCGCCCCGTCCCGCCTCGTCGGGTTCTAATTCGTAGGGCACAAAGAGGACGCCCAGATCGCGGGCCCGCTGGTAGAATTCCTCCCGCAGCCCGTAGGTGCGGATGTCGCGATAGAGGATAACGACGTTGCTCTCCGGATGGCGCTCCTTGATGGCGATGGCGTTCTTGATGGCCTGGGAGCAGCAGACGCGGCTGCAGTAGGGATGCTCCGTGGTGCGGGATTCGACGCACTGGATCATGACCACGGTACCCGGTCGCTCTGTAGGCAGCGAGAAGGCGTCGTCGGCCAGAGCTTCCTCCAGTTCTCGCTGGGTCATGACGCCCTCGTCCCGACCGTATAGGTACTCGGACGTCTGGCGCTCCTCGGCGCCGGTGGCCACGATGAGCACGCCGTGATCGACCTCGATCTCGGAAGGCCCGCCCCCGTCGTCGTGATAGCGGATGGTGCTGGTATAGTTCCCCACAAAGCCATCCGTGGCCTCCAAGGCGGCGTTGGTGTGCACGGTGATGCGCTCCTCGGCGCGGACGCGGGCCACCATCTGGCGCAGTCTTTCCTGCACATCCTCGCCGTACAGGGTGCGGCGGATGTGCCGCGCGTTGCCGCCCAGTGTGCTCTGGCGCTCCACCAGGTGCACGTCATAGCCCTGAGCCGCCATCCTGAGGGCTGCCGTCATGCCCGTCAGGCCGCCGCCCAGGACGAGGCCACTGTGGGTCACGGGGAGGGGCTCGCCGTGCAGGGGGCGGTGCCGCACCACGCGGCTGGCGGCCATGCGCACCAGATCCTTGGCTTTTTCCGTGGCCCGCTGCGGCTCCTGCATGTGCACCCACGAGCACTGATCGCGGATGTTGGCCAGCTGGAAGAGGTGGGGGTTCAGTCCCACCTCGTGGATCGTCTCCTGGAAGAGGGCCTCGTGGGTGCGGGGCGAGCAGGAGGCGACGACCACGCGGTTGAGCCCCTTCTCCTCGATGATCTCCTTCATGGCCTCCTGGGTGTCCTGGGAGCAGGTGAAGAGGTTCGTCTCCACGTGGGTCACATAGGGCAGGGAGGCAGCGTACTCGCGCACCGCCTCCACGTCCACGGTGCCGGCGATGTTGATGCCGCAGTGGCAGACAAAGATGCCCACCCGGGGCGGCTCTCCAGAGACATCGCGCTCTGGGGGGTATTCCTTGGTGCGGGTCAGGGTATGGCGCTCGGAGGCCAGGAGCGCGGCGGCGGAGGCCGCCGCGCCGCTGCTCTGCATGACCGTCTCGGGGATATCCTTGGGGGCGCTGGCCGCGCCGCAGACGTACACGCCCCGACGGGAGGTGCTCACGGGCTGGAAGGTGTCCGTGTAGCAGAACCCCTCCTCGGTGTGGCGCAAGCCCAGTTTCTCGATCATCTCACGGGTCCCCTGAGAGGGCTCCAGCCCCACAGAGAGCACGACGAGGTCGTAGGTCTCGCGCGTCCGACGTCCGTCCTGGGAGGCATAGACCACGGTCAGCGTGCCATCCTCCTCGCGCTCCACCGTGGCCACCCGGCCGCGCACGAAACGCACGCCATGCTCGTCCCGTGCTCGCTCGTAATACTTGTCAAAGTCCTTGCCAAAGGTGCGCATGTCCATATAAAAGATGCTGGCCTCCACATCGGGGTCGTGCTCCATGGCAATGACGGCCTCTTTTACGGCGTAGGTGCAGCAGACGGAGGAGCAGTGGGCGTTGCCGCACTGCCGATCCCGGGAGCCCACGCACTGGAGGAAGGCGACGCGTCGTGGGGCCACGCCGTCGGAGGGGCGGGCCACGTGCCCCCCATAGGGGCCCGAGGCCGAGAGGAGGCGCTCGAACTCGATGCTGGTGATCACGTCCTCGAAGCGGCTGTAGCCCAGCTCGTATTTGCGGCGGGCGTCAAAGGTATCGAACCCCGTGGCCAGGATGATGGCCCCCACGTCTATCTCGGAGCAACTGTCGCCCAGGGTGTGGTCTATGGCCTGGGGTTCGCAGACCTCGACGCAGCGGTAGCATTCGGAACAGGTGCCGCAGGCCAGGCAGCGCCCGGCCTCGGAGAGGGCCTGCTCCTCGGTAAAGCCCTGGCTCACCACGTCGAACGTCTCCAGCCGTCCTTCTCCGGAAAGTTCTCTTATTTCCGCTCGGGGGCGGCGGACGGCCTCGCCGGAGGCCACGCGCTGGGTCACCTCGCTGCGGTCCAGTTCCACCACCTCTTCGGGCGAAATTTGAGGCAGCAGTTCCACCTTTTCGCCAGAAAGATATCTGTGGATCGACTCTGCGGCCCGATGCCCCATACCCACGGCCTCGATGGCGCTCTGGGGGCCGGTGGCCACGTCGCCTCCCACGAATAGGTCGGGGCGGCTGGTGGCCGTGGTCTCCTCGTCGTAGGCGATCATCCCCCGCCGCGTGCGTTCCACGTCGTCGGGGAGGCAGGAGAGGTCGGGCCGCTGACCGATGGCCAGGATGACGCTGTCCGCTTCCATGGAATAGTTGGAATCCTCTACGGGCAGGGGGCGGGGGCGCCCGCTCTCGTCCGGTTCGCCCAGGCGCATGCAAATCAGTTCCACCCCCTCCACCGCGCCCTCGTCGTCGCCCAGGATGCGCACGGGGTTGGTCAAGAAGCGCAGGGCGACGCCCTCGTCCTCCGCCTCCTCCACCTCCTCCTCATAGGCGGGCATCTGTTCCCGCGAGCGGCGGTAGACGATGGTGGTTTCGGCACCCAGGCGGCGGGCGCTGCGGGCGGCGTCGATGGCCGTGTTGCCGCCACCCACGACTACCACCTTGTCGCCGAGCTCGGGCCGCTGGCCCATGTTTACGCGCCGTAAAAAGTCGATGGCCGAATGGACGCCCTCGCAGCCCTCGCCCTCTATGCGCATGTCGAAGGAGCGCTGGGCGCCTATACTGAGGAGGGTGGCCGCATATTGCTCTCGCAGATCGTTCACGCCGTTCACGGGTGTATCGGTCAGGAGTTCGACCCCCAGATCGGTGATGCGCTCAATGTCGTGATCCAATACGTCCTGGGGAAGGCGGTAGTCGGGGATGCCGTAGCGCAGCATGCCCCCGGCCTGGGGCGCGGCCTCGTACACGGTCACCCCGTAGCCCAGCTTGGCCAGGTCGTGGGCGGCGGTGAGTCCGCAAGGCCCCGCTCCCACGATGGCCACCCTCTCTTCTCGCGTGACGGACGCGGGCTCTACGGGGACGTCGCCGTGCTCCATGGCCCAATCGGCCATAAAGCGCTTCAGCGGGGCGATGGCCACGGGTTCCTCGTCCATAAGGCAGCGGCTGCAGACCTGCTCGCAGGGGTGGTAGCAGATGTAGCCACAGGTGGCGGTAAAGGGGTTGGCCTCCCGACTCACGGCCAGGGCCTCGGCGTATTCGCCCTGGGCGATGAGGGCCACGTATCCCTGGGCGCTGGTGCCCGCCGGACAGGCCGCCTTGCAAGGGGACGTGCCCCGCTTGTCGATGGTCATGACGTTGGGTATGGCCTGCGGGAAGGGGCGATAGATGGCCTTGCGCGATCCCAGCCCCTCGTCAAAGAGGTTGGGCAGCTCGATGGGGCAGACATCCACGCAGTCGGTGCAGCCCGTGCAGCGGTCGGGATCCACGAGGCGGGGCTTGTGGCGGATGCGGGCGCGGAAATTGCCCGCTTCGCCCTCCAGCGCTTCCAGTTCCGACCAGGTCATCAGCTCGATATTCAGGTGACGGGCGCATTCCACGACCTTGGGGGAGAGGATACACATGGAGCAGTCGTTGGTGGGAAAGGTCTTGTCCAGCTGGGCCATGGCGCCGCCGATGGAGGGGGAGGATTCGACCAGGTACACCTTGTATCCGGAGTCGGCCAGATCCAGGGAGGCCTGGATGCCGCCGATGCCCCCGCCCACCACCAGCACGGAGCCGACCATCTCCGCATCGGACTTTACGCCTCTGGTTTTTTCCATCTGTCGAGACATCGTCCGCTGTCGCTCCATAGCCCCCATCCTACAGTTCTGCCTCTTTGATTCGTCGCTCCACCGTGGAGATAGCAGAGGCCACGGAAACCGACTCCTCCTCGTCTTTGGTCTCCAGGGCGGCTTTGATGAGATCGAGGCGCAGGGCGTGGCTGAGCTGATCCACGTTGCGCACGCGCCGGGCAAAGGCGGGGCTGAAATAGCCCTCGGCCACGGCCATCTCTCGCAGGGCGCGCATCACGTCGCCGAACTTGACGTCCTGGGGGCAATAGGCGGAGCAGGCGTAGCAGGTCTCGCAGTACCAGAGCACCTCGCTGGAAAGCACCGCCTCCCGCTGGCCCAGGAGCACCTGGCGGATGATCTTGCGGGGGCTGAAGCGCTCGTCCACCTCGCTGACGGGGCATCCCGCCGTGCAGGTGCCGCAGGAGAAGCAGACCTTGATCTGTTCTCCACCCGGGTGATTCGCCACTTCATATTTGAGATTGGGATCGTACGCTTTTTTCTGGGATGTCATACCTGTCCTCTCAACTCTCTGGCGTATCGTTCTCCAAGGCGTCCTGGTCGTCCAGTGTGGGGCGCGGCAGCAGGCCGGCCATCTCGGCGATGTGCTGAATGGCGTCCTCCCACTCTACGGCCATGATGTGCACGCCGTGGACGCCCTCGATCTCGCGAATCTCCTGGATCATCTCCGCGCAGAGCCTCTGTCCTTCCTGGCGGGCCGCTTTGCCCCGTCCCGCCTTTCGCATGCGCTGCATGATCTCATCGGGTATGTATATACCGGGCACGTTCCTGTCGACGAAACGGGCCATGCCGCCGGATTTCAGGGGCATGAGGCCGGCCAGGATGTGCACCTTCTTGTCCAGCCCCCGATCCACGATGCGCCGCATCCACTCTTTGAAGCGGGGGAGGTCGTAGATACACTGGGTCTGGCAAAAGTCCATGCCCGCGGCGGCCTTTTTCATAAAGCGTATGACACGCATCTCAAAGGGATCGCCAAAGGGGTTGGCCGCGCCCCCGATAAAGAGGGGTATCTGGCCCTCGATGGCATCGCCCCCCGCGCTCATCCCCTCGTCACGCATGCGGGCCGCCATGCGGATGAGCTGGATGGAATCCAGGTCGTAGACGTTCTTGGCTGTGGGGTGATTGCCAAAGCTCTGGTGATCGCCGGTGAGACAGAGCAGGTTGCGCACGCCCAGGGCCACGGCGCCAAAGATGTCGGCCTGGATGGCCAGGCGATTGCGGTCGCGGCAGGTCATCTGCATGACGGGCTCCAGGCCCCTCTGGCAGAGCATGGTGCAGGTGGCGGCGCTGCTGAGGCGGACGATGGCCGTCTGGTTGTCGGTGACGTTGGCGGCGTCGCAGACACCGTCCAGGAGGGCCATCTTTTTCTCCACCACGCTCACATCGGGACCCTGAGGTGGTCCCAGTTCCGCCGTGAGGGCAAAGGTGCCCGATTCCAGGATGCGTTCCAGACGGCTGCCCGATCTCATAGGCGCACGTCCTCGCGGGAGATGGTGCGCGGGCCGCCATGGTGGGACGTGGACCAGTCTTTCAATGGTTCCACGTCCAGCAGGCGCTCTAACTGGCCGAGGTGTTCCAGACGGTCATAGATGAGCTGCCAGGCGCAATCGAGATTGTCCGGGTCCACCTCGCACTTGCCGTCCTGGGATCCGCCACAGGGGCCGTTGAGCAAGGACTTGGAGCAGCGGGTGATGGGGCACACGCCGCCGAACTTGTCCAGGACGCAGTCGCCGCAGCCCACGCAGCGCTCCGACCAGACGCCCTGCTCCTCGGGGCGCCCCATAAAGGTGGTGTTCAGGGCGGGGTAGACGATGGCCTCGGGAAACTGTTCGGCCAGCGTCTGCACGCCCACGCCGCAGGCCATGGAGAGGGTGGCATCGGCCCCGGCCACGTCCTGGGCGATCTCCTCGTTGAAATCCCCCTCGCACTGGCGCTTCACGCAGCGCTGGACGATCTGCATATCGGGATTCGCATCCCGCAGGGCGAGGCGCAAGGCGGAGGCCAGGACGGCGACCTCCTTTTCGCCGCCGGCCATGCACACGGCGACGCAGGTATCACAGCCCACGATGAGGAGCTTTTGCAAATCCTTAACGTTGTCCACTATTTCGTCCAGCGGTTTGCGTTCGGCGATGATCATTGGTCAGTCATCCTCTAGGTAACCGTCTCTGCGGTCTCTTTTCTCAAAAGCGCGTCGAGCCAGCCGGCCAGATCGGCGCCCATGCTCGGCGCGACGTTGCGGAATATGAGGTTGTCCTCGGGAAGGCCCGCCTCCACGATGAGGGCCTTGGCGGCCTCGACCCGTTTGGCGGCCCAGCGGTCGCCATCCAGCGAGTGGCAGGCGCCCTCATGGCAGGCCAACACCAGCACGCGGTCGGCGCCGGACTCAAAGGCGCGCAGGATGTGCAGCACGTCGACGTTGCCACCACAGGGGAACTCGATCCACTCCACCCGCTCTGGTAGGATGTACCCCCCGGCCTGCAGATCCTCCAATGCCGCCCCCGCCGAGCGCTCGCAGCCTATGACGACGATTCTGTTCTCCTCAGTCATCCCGGTATCATCCCTCCTGTGGCGATGCCATCCAGGCGGGCAGCACCTGGCCCACCATGCTGATGGCCTGGGCCGGACATTGGGCCACACAGGCACCACATCCCTGGCAGGCCACCTCGATCACCCGCGCCGCGACGGTATCCTCGTATGCGGCCAGCTCGACGGCCCCGTGGGGGCAGGAGCGGATGCAGGTGAGACAGCGTACGCACTCGCTGGCCTCGACCTCGGCGATGATCTCGTCGGGCTTTAGGAATCCGATGCCCAGGAGGGCGTCGACGCTGGCCGCCACCTGGACGGCATCTTCCTGAGCCTCGGCCACGTCGCAGTCCATGTGACAGCGTCCGGCGAAAAAGATCCCCCGCCTGTTAGAAAGCCCGGCGCGATAGCCCTGGACGTTCAACGTCTGAAAGTAGCCGTCCTCACCTACGCGCACACCGAGGAGGGCGGCCAGGGCCTCCGTATCGAGGCGTGGTTGTACCGTCTCGGGCAATACGAGGAGGCCGCCCGCGATCTTACCCTCCTCGTAGCCGATACGCACGCCGTCCTCTTTCGCCGTGATCTCGGCCTCTCCATAGCGGCAGAAGACGATGCCTCGCTGGCGCATCTGCCGCGTCAGGCGTTCCAGGCCCGGGGCATCCACCTTGAGGTCGCGGTAGAATAAAAAGACCTCGGCGTGCCATTCCTCGCGCAGTCGGATGGCCAGATAAAAGATCTCCGAGGTCATCTCGCGGGACGTTTCACTCTCCAGATCCAGTATCAGGAGGATGCGCTGATCCCTGTGTGCCGTGCTCGCGGGCTTTGTGGCGTCCAGGCGCTGTCGCATCTGGGCTGTACTGAGCACCCGAGACGAAAGGGCGAACGCGTATCTCTCTGTGGGAAAAGCGCGCTCGTTGCCCGTGGCCACCACCAGGGCCGACGCCTCGTAGGAATATGCAGATCCACTCTCCTTCAAAGAGAGGGTAAAGCCGCCCGCGTGGCCCTCGAGGGAGACCTCCGTATTCCCCTCTTTACCACCCAGCGTCGGTGAGACCCGCTGCACGTCGTAGCCCAGTATCTTCAGTTCCTGTACGACGCGCCGGGCCTCGGGGGTCTCGCCCCACACGATGACGCTTCTGTCCACGGGGAACCTTTTGCTCACAGTGCCTCCTGCAGGTATCGGTAACAAGCCTGAGCGGCCTGTTGGGCGTGGGCCACAGAGTCGGCCATGGAGCGCGGCGCCTGGCAACAGCCCGCCACAAAGACGCCGGGCGCGATGGTGCTGGCCCCGTCGGCCTCGGTGGCAAAGAATCCATAGGGACCGCGATTGAGGCCGAATTGCCGCGCCACCTCCGCGGCGTCCGCCCTGGGCTGCATGCCCACAGAGAGCACGATCAGGTCGTATGCCTCCCGCCGGCGCTCGCCCGTCACCACATCCTCGTACACGAAGACGCCCTGTTCTGGATCTGTGGGAGAAGCTTCGATGATGGCAGGCAGACCGCTGACCACCCCTATGCCCTCTTCCATAGCGGCGCGCCAGGTGGGGGCGATGTCGCGCCCACCGCTCTGCATGTCCATCTTGTGAATGGTCATCTCCACCGCAGGAAGGCGAGATTTGAGCAGGCGGGCCAGGCGCAGGGCGTAACGGCAGCAGACCCGGGAACAATAGCCGCGCCCGGCGTGTTCGTCGCGGGAGCCCACGCATTGGATAAAGGCCACGCGCTCGAGGTCCATCCCGTCGTAGGCTCCCTGTCCCTCCTCCCTGATGCGCCGCTCCACCTCCTGGCCGGTGGTCACGGCGGGGACGGCGCCATAGCCATAGGGTCCTTTACTGAGGGCGTCGATGTGATCAAAGCCCGTGGCCAGGATCACGGCGTCGGCGTGCACGGGGGCGCTGTGGGTTTGGGAGGAGGATAGATGGACGTGGAATTCGCCATTCGCCCCATGCACCTGTGTCACGGTGGTTGAGGTGAGGATGTCGATATTTTCGGCTTCGGTCACGGCCTCTATGCGGGGAGAAAGCAGACAGCCACCACAGAGTTGGCATTCGCCGTCGACGGCCTTGCAGCACACGGTGAGGGCGTTGCCGCCAAGCGCGGGTTCGCGCTCCACCAGGGTGACGTGGACACCACGCCCGGCCAGATTTGCTGCGGCGTTAAGCCCCGCTATACCGCCACCGATGACGATGCTCGATCCGGGCTGCATCATCCTCCCTTGTATTCTATAAAGCTCAAGACCGATATTACACTCTCTGGGCGCTTGTTGTTAGTGCAGAATCGATGAATCGCAAAGCAGATAAACTCAATCTTATTACTATCATTTATTATACGAGAAAGTGAATCCTGGTCAATTCTAGGGCGGATCACCTGATAGACGGGTCAGCCTATGTGACATAACCTCACCCGAGGCAGTACCTCTCGCAGATCGGCCAGGCCGAGGGGGCCCATGCGCAGGATGCCGGGGGGGTCCTGGGTCAGGTCCACGATGGTGGAGGCCATGCCCCCCGGGCATTCTCCTCCATCGATAACGAGGGACACGCGGCCCTCCAAGTCGTTCAGGGCTTCCTGGGCCGTCGTCGCGGCGGCACGGCCGGAGAGGTTTGCGCTGGTCACCGCCAGGGCGCCCCCCGCCTTTTCTATCAGCTCCAGGGCCCAGAGATGGGCCGGCATGCGCACGGCGATGGTAGAGCCGCCGGCACAGAGAACAGAGGGCACGGAGGATCGGCGGGGGAGGATGAGAGTCAACCCGCCGGGCCAGAAGCGATCCACCATCTCCTCAAAGGAGAGGGGGACATCGCGTGCTACCTCGTAGATGTATTTGGGTGCGGATACCAGGACGGGAATGGGCATCTGCTTAGGGCGGCGTTTCGCCCGGTAGAGGCGGGCGATGGCCTCTGGTTGCCAGAGATCGCAACCCACCCCATAGACGGTGTCGGTGGGAAAGACCACGCTCTCCCCGTCGCGCAGCGCTTTCAGGGCTTTGGAGAGCGTGCTTTCCTCCGCGGTGGTGCACACGCGGGTGGTATGTCCTTTTTCGGAATTTGCCATCCTATCCTCCTCGCCTTATCTCTACCACGCGGTCGTGCCTGGCATAATCCTGCAGAAGATTCACCTGGGCTCCAGAAAAGGTGCGATGGGCCATCTCGGTCACGGCTTGCGCCTGACGGGGATCGATCTCCAGTAGAAGGAGGCCGGGGCGTGCCAACTTTTGGGCCGTTTGCGGGAGCAGGCGACGTATGATCTCGATCCCCCGTTCGCCGCCATCCAGGGCCCCGTGGGGTTCGTACATGGCCACGTTGGTGGGCAGCGAGGCCATCTCCTCGCAGGGAATGTAGGGCAGGTTGGCCACGATGAGGTCAAAGGGGCCGGTGATGGCCCGCAAGAGGTCCCCACAGATCAGGGCGATGCGCTCCTGGAGATCATAGCGACGGACGTTACGCGCGGCCACACGCAGCGCCTCGAAGGAGATATCCGTGGCCCAAATCTGCGCGTCGGGCAGATGGCGCGCCAACACGATGGCCAGGGCGCCGCTTCCCGTGCCCACATCCGCCACGCGAAGGGATGATCGTGCCTGTCTGTGTGCCCAGGCTCTGGCGGCCTCGATCAGGTGCTCGCTCTCCGGGCGGGGGATCAGGACGTTTTCATCGACGTACAGACCCACGTCGTAAAAGGCCCGCTGACCCGTCAGATAGGCCACGGGCTCGTGGGCCAGCCGGCGCCGTACCAATTCCCTATAACGAGAGACGCTTTCTGGCGGAAGAGGGTCGTAGAGATGGACATAAAGCTCGGAGCGAGTCAAGTCGAGCACATGCCCGAGGAGTATCTGGGCTTCCAGTTGCGGCGATTCGATCCCCTGGGCAGCAAAGAGGCCCGCCGCCCAGCCAAGGGCCTGGCCGATGGTCATCCCCTCGGCGGGCATGGTACGCTCCCCGATGCCCTCGCTCGTCTTTTGGCCGATCCCATCATCTATAACTAACTTTGCGTTGCAATCCATCTGCTGGTTGTATTTTTGATTACAAAGGATTCTCTATGGAAAAAGACCGGCGTCCCTGGGACTAGACGGCCTGCTCTGCCAGTTGCTTTTCCTGTTCGTTTTCGGTGAGGCCTTCGATAAAGGGATCCAGATCACCGGACAGCACCTCCTCCAACTGGTGCACGGACATGCCGATGCGGTGGTCCGTCACGCGGTTCTGGGGAAAGTTGTAGGTGCGGATCTTTTCGCTGCGTTCCGCCGACCCCACCTGTTTGCGGCGTGCCTCGTCGATCTCGCTCATCCGGCGCTCATATTCCATGTCATAGATGCGCGCTCGCAGGATGGACATGGCCCGCTCGCGATTTTGGCGCTGGGAGCGTTCGTCCTGGCATTGTACAACAATCCCTGTGGGCTCGTGGGTGATGCGCACCGCCGACTCGATCTTGTTGACGCTCTGCCCGCCGTGGCCTCCAGCGCGGTAGACGTCGATACGCAGATCTTGTGGATTGATATTCACCTCAACCTCGTCCACCTCGGGCATCACGGCCACCGTGGCGGTGGAGGTATGGACGCGTCCGCTTGATTCGGTGACGGGAACCCGCTGTACGCGATGCACGCCCCGCTCGTACTTGAGTCGAGAGAAGGCGCCCTCGCCCTTGACCTGGAAGATGATCTCCTTGAACCCGCCGATGCCCGTCTCGTTGGTGCTCAGCACCCTTGTCTTCCAGCCGTGTTCGTCGGCGTATATGCTATACATGCGAAACAGGTCGGCAGCAAAGAGGGCCGCCTCGTCGCCGCCCGTGCCAGCGCGGATCTCTACGATGACGTCCCGCTCATCGCGGGGGTCTTTGGGCAACAGTAGATGGGTGAGTTCATCCTCCAGTTCATCCGCCCGTTCCTGGAGATGATCGATCTCCTCCCTGATCATGGCGCGCATCTCGGGACTGTTCTCCTCGTCCAGCATGGCCCGTGTATCCTCCAACTCGGCCGTCAACTCTTTATATTCCCGGTAGGCCTGGACGATATCGACGATCTCGGCGCGCTCCTGAGCGTACACGCGGATCTTTTGGGAATCCTGGGCTACCTCTGGCGAGGCAAGCAATCTATTCAATTCTTCGTAACGTTCAACGATACTTTTGACTTTTTCAAACATTCTGTACCTCAAAAATTACGCGACTTTCACCTTTATATTATATCAGTTTGTGCCAGGATGGAAAGATTGGTGAGGTCGTTCTGGGCGTTTACATTCTCCTGTTCTGTCGGATGGAGCAGGGAGACGAGAGAAGGCATTTTTGGCTGTGATGGCAGGTCGTGCTAGGATGCTCGTAAATGGCTTGGGTAGGGGGATACGGTCGGATGAAGGCTTGGGAGGATGAGAAAAGAGAAGGGCGGTCTGGGATATGGGAGAAGCTCGGCATCCGTGCGTCGACGCGTAAATTCTGGCGCGCCGTTCGCGAGGCGGGCAGGTCGGTGTGGGGTTTCATTCACGGGTATGTATATATGCGCTGGCCCCATGGCTACATAGGGGCTGCCATCGGCGAACGCTGGCGCTTTCGTGGCCTGTTGCCCCTCTTTGCCCCCTTTTTGGTGGAAACGTCCTTTCCCCATCGCTGGGCTGCCGGCTACCACGGCAAAGTCGTCTCCACCTCCAAGGCCAGCTGTCTGGTGCAGGTCGATGAGCCGGTGAATATGCCCCAACCGGAGAAGGTCATCCCCTTTGATAAGGCGCGGGATCTGATCCTTGCGGGGCAGGATCCCATCGTGGTGCTAGATTGCCCCTGTCGCCTGGCCAGGAAGGACCCCTGTCTGCCCCTGGACGTCTGTGTCCTCGTGGGGGATCCTTTTGTGAGCTTTGTTCAGGAGCATCATCCCGAAAAGGCGCGGCGCATATCCAGCGCGGAGGCGGTGGATATACTGGAGGCCGAGGCGCGACGGGGACACGTACATCACGTCTTTTTCAAAGAGGCCCTGCTGGGCCGCTTTTATGCCATCTGCAACTGCTGTTCGTGCTGCTGCGGCGCCATCATGGCCCATAAGCACGGCATCCCCATGCTGATCTCCTCTGGGTTCGTGGCCAGGGTGGAGGCGGATCTCTGTCAGGCCTGTGGTATCTGTGCCGAAAAGTGTCCCTTCGATGCCATCACGGTGGATTCCTCGGCAGAAATTGAGGCAGCCTCGTGTATGGGCTGCGCTGTGTGTGTCAGGACCTGCCCAGTGGATGCCCTCTCCCTTTATCGGGATCAGAGTAAGCCTGCGCCCCTGCAGTTGCCCGAGCACGGGGAAGTCTCCAGGGCTGTATAGGACTGTGGTATGGTTTGAACTCCGTCATGATCGCTTAACTGGATGGTAAAACGCTTCTGGTGTCGGACATCGTCCCGGGCGCTGGTCTGGTGAATGTGCCCTATGATGCGGCATATGTCAACTGCATCGCCAATTCTAAAGCGCAAGACTTGCCATTCTTTAATGCCGCCGGGATCTGTTTTCTCCTGATAGAGCGGCAATAGCCCTTAACCAAGAAGCGCCCTCGAGGCCTGTTGCCTCATCGCGAAAGCGATAATCACTCTTGCGGATAAGCTCGCTCAACCGTTCCTCCAAGCGATTCCAGATAGACTCTTGGGCTGCTATCAGGTTCTCGAGATCAGTGCCAGCAGGAGCCATGGCCAAAGTGTGGCGAAAATGGTGCAGACAGAGACCCTCCGAGTCTCGATAGAGACTGAGTAGTTCGTTTTCTCCACTGAGGTGTTTTAGCAGCACGTTACAAGCGGTACTCTCGATCTCTTGCTCAACGGCGCATACGGGGCAGGTCTCGTGAGGAGAAAGCGCTGTGATCAGGGAGGGGCACGCGGGCTCTTGGCGGCCCAGCCTAGCGGCTAGCCAGTGCCGACTGGCTTTGCCGATGTTGTGCCATTTCCCGGTCTCTATCTTTTCGAGCAGATGTCGAAGCACGTCGCGCGACATGATGGCCACGCCCAGAGAAGCCCCATGACGGTCTAGCATCCAAGCGTGCGCGGAACAAAAACCCTGTGCCGCCCGGATTCGCTCACGCAATCCGGGATCGTTCACCTTTTCGTAGAGCAGTCCATCCACAAATCGATCTCCTGCTTTGTAGACGACGCGACATACCGGACACCCGTCCTGTTGTAACGCATCACGCAGCTCATAGTAGATTCTGGTTGGTTTCATCACCCTCTCCAGTATGTAAAATGGCCTCTATCAACGGTTCTTTGACCGTTGATAGAGGCCATCAGTCCTCATGCAGTACGCCGCGGACAGTTTCTCACAGGCGAGCCTCATCGCCCAACTAGCGGTATTATACTCTGGATGTCATTGCAGACAAAATGATAGCCTCCTCCTTTGCGGTATCCACGCAGCTTCCCATCATAAATGTCGAGGAAGGAGTTGATATCCGTCTGGTCAGGGTCGACCCTTTTCCCCTTATCTAGGCGTCCAATAGTTCCTGATAGATAGCTACCATATCCTTCATGGTCGGCAGGGTCTTCTGCAACATCTCCATGGCCGGCAAGCCATAGGGACAGCGCTCCTCGCACTGGCCGCAGAAATCGCAGGACTTGATGGCCGCGATTCGCTCCTTCCGTTGCTCCAGGTCCCGCTCGATGGCCGCTTGTGACCAGTCAAAGGCTTTGAAACGCTCGCGTCCCATGGTGCGATAGTGATCGTACATGACGTCCGTGCCCAGGATGCCGCCGACACTTATCCCCTGCGGGCAGGGTTCGCAGGCTCCACAGATGCGACAGCGCCTGTTTTCCCAATATTGCTGCAGACGCTCTATCTCGACCTTTTCCTCGGCGCTCAGTGTCAGGTCCCCGTGTCCCACCATGGCGTTCTCCTCCAGTTCGTGGATCTCTGTGGCGCCGGGCACGGCCGTGGCGATGGGCTGATTCAACAGCCATTTCAAAGCCAAAGGGGCGGGAAGCAGCCCTGTGGCCACAGGCTTCATGATGGTCACCCCCACACCCTTTTTCTGGCACAGGGGGATCAGCTCGTCCAGGGGCTCTCGTTCCACCAAGTTCATGGGCACCAGAATGACCTCGAAATCGAAACGTTGCAGGGCCTCTACCAAGGTCTCGCTGCGATGGCTCGTACAGCCGATGTGCTCGATCAATCCCTCCTCTTTTGCCTGTAATAACGCCTCCAGGGAGCCTCCAGGTCCCAAGCGCTTCTCCATATCGTCGCCGGAATGGAGGCCGTGGAGGTGACAGTTCTCCACATGGTCGGTCTGGAGACGTTCTAGGGATTCGTGGATCTCGCGCCAGGCGTCGTCTCGCGTCTTGGCACCCGTCTTGGTGGAGAGGACGGCCTTTTCTCGCTGTCCCTCCAGGGCCAGCCCTATCTTGATCTCTGCATCTCGATATCCCCGGGCCACATCAAAATAGTTAACACCCAGCTCCAGGGCGCGCTGTACCAGATTTATGGCATAGTCCGTGTTGGATGATCCAAGTTGGGCGCAGCCCAGACCGATGGCGGAAACCTTTAATCCTGTATTTCCCAAATCACGATATAACATGGTTGCCTCCTTTTTTTTCATGGCAAGCACTCTTATTGTAGCATGCAAAGGGATTTGCGTCCATGTCTGTGTGGTGTGGTGGCAGGGCTGCAGTCGCCGACAGTTGGCCCTTTTTCACTGGCAAAGAATCGTACACGTGCTCTATTCCTGTTATAATATGGGGTGTTATGTGAGGCATATAGCTGACGACGCTGTCTGATGGGGCTCTGTGTTAGTTAACGCCCATTCATCTTTGGAGTAGAAAGGATGTGCATATGGAAAAACATCGTGTGGCATTGATAAAGGGCGATGATCGATATGCCAATGTCCGGCAGGCGCTTCAGGCCATAGAGGACGACATAGACGTGGCGGGGAAGCAGCGTGTCGTGGTGAAGCCGAACTTTGTGAGCGTGCACCGATCTCTAGCCGCTACCCATCCCGATGCAGTGCGGGCGGTGTTGGACTTTTTACAGGAAAGGGGGGTGGGGAAGGTCACCCTGGCTGAGGGGCCGGCCATGGGTTCCTTTCGGGAGGGATTGAAAAATCACAATTATTCGCCACTCCTGGAGGACTATGATCTGGAAATCGTCGATCTTAACAAGGATGAGAGCGTGGAGGTGGGCTTGTATACGCGTTCGATGCAGCCCATGCGATTGCCCGTGGCCCGCACCATCGTGGAGAGTGACTATCGTATCTCCGTCGGGCCTCCCAAGACCCATGATATCGCCATCGTCACCCTTTCACTGAAGAATATGGCGGTGGGCAGCCTGACGGGGCGCAAGTCGCGGGTGCACCAGGGACATCAAGGTATACATCTAAACCTGTACAGGCTCGCCTATCACGTCGCGCCGGAACTCTCGGTGATCGATGGCTTTCGGGCCATGGAGGGCGATGGGCCCGTGAGGGGAAGCCCTGTGGAGTGGCGGATGGCCGTGGCCAGTACCGATTTTGTAGCCGCCGATTCCCTGTCAGCCCAGTTGATGGGTTTCGATATGGAGGATGTGGGGTATATCTATTACTGCGATCTGAAAGGGTTGGGGCACGGCCAGCGTGAGGCCATGGAGATAGTGGGTAATGCCACGTTTGAACAGGTTCGCCGCGAGTTCAAGCCCCATCGCAGCTACGAGCGGCAGTTGAACTGGCAGATACCGGATGTAGAAGAGTATCTGTAGGCGAGAGGTTCTGCAGGGCGATTTGGTAAGGTCTTGCAGAGTGCGTACAATGGGATGTATAGTGCCGGATGTCTCGATCTGATGGTTTGGTTTTCTCTTCGGAGGTAGTCTTTGAGAGGTGTTCAACCCATGCGCCGCGAACGGGGAGCATTGAACTGATGGGGGAAGCGATGCGCAGGAGAGCCAACGGCCCGATCAGTTTTTCCTCTGTGAAGCCACTTTTTATGAGGGTGTCGTTGCTCCTTACGCTCATACTTTTTTCGGGATGTGGAGGGCCGTCGAGTTCAGCTTCGCCAGGTAAGACGGAGGAAGGCGCGGGAAGCATCGAGAACAAGGGGTCGGATACGATGGTCAATCTTGCTCTGGCCTGGGTCGAAGAGTACACGCGGCTGTATCCCGATGTGCGTATCTCGGTAACCGGGGGAGGTTCGGGAACGGGAATCGCGGCCATGATCAATGGCACAGTGGATATCGCCAATGCGTCGCGTGATATGAAGCCAGAGGAGGTCGCCGCAGCGCGGGAGAATGGCATCGACCCGGTGGAATTTGTGGTGGCCCGCGACGCCATTGCCGTCGTCGTTCACCCCAGCAATCCTGTGGATGGGCTTACTCTGGAGCAGATTTCCGATATCTATATAGGCAAGATCACCAACTGGCGCCAGGTGGGAGGAGAGGATCGCCCCATTGTGCTGCTCTCACGCGAGTCCAATTCTGGCACGTACGTCTATTTTCTGGAAAATGTCATACGGTTGGGAAGGGAAGATAGCGATCTGCTCTTTTCCCCCGATACTCTGTTGATGCCCTCGTCCGAGGGGATCAGTACAGAGGTTCGGCAGAACCCCAATGCCATCGGTTACGATGGGCTCGGTTATGTGACGCCTGACCAAAAGGTGGTAGGGGTGGCACGCGATGCGGAGGCCCCCTACGTCATGCCCGCCGTGCAGACGGTCAATGACGGTTCCTACCCCATCGCCCGCTCCCTTTATATGTACACGGCGGGCGAGCCGGTGGGTCAGATAGCGGCCTATCTGGATTGGATACTGGACGAGGGACAGGTATTGGTGGCCGATGTGGGTTTTGTACCGTTAAATTAGCGCCTCGACTCGTATATGTTTACTGTGGTGACAGGGATTTGACAGAAAATTATGGAAGAGACCTCCAAGGTTCGTTGGGGTGAGTTTGTCATCGAGAGTCTTCTCCGCGTGTTGGGTTTTTCGGCGATAACCCTTCTTCTTTTGATCTTTGCTTTCCTTTTGCGCGAGGGGGTACCATTTTTCTTTCAGGTGCCATTGGGTAATCTCTTTGGCACCCGCTGGTATCCCACCTTTGATATTTTTGGTTTCTTGCCCCTCCTTTTGGGCTCCCTCTTTGTCACCATCGTGGCCATGATGATCGCCTTTCCCTTGGGGGTTGCAGTGGCCGTCTTTACCCGCGAGGTGGCACCGGGATGGGTGCGCGAAGTGCTCAAGCCGACCATAGAGGTCCTGGCTGGTATTCCTTCTGTGGTATTGGGCTTTTTTGGTATGACCGTATTGGCGCCCATCGTAAGGGAGCAGTTGGGCGCGCCAACGGGCCTTACGGCCCTTACAGGGGGGTTGGTGCTGGCCTACATGTCGTTGCCGACCATCATCAGCGTGGCGGAGGATGCACTGGACGCGGTGCCCAAGAGCTATCGTGATGCTGGCCTGGCCATGGGAGCGACAAAGTGGCAGACGATTTGGCACGTTATCGTGCCTGCTGCGCGTTCGGGTATTCTGATGGCCCTGATGTTGGGCATGGGGAGGGCCATCGGAGAGACCATGGCGGTGATGATGGTCACGGGCAACGCGGCGCGCATGCCTCTGACCGCCGATTCCCTGTTTCGCCCCGTGCGCACCATGACGGCCACCATCGCCGCAGAGATGGGAGAGGTGGCCAGCGGTAGCGTGCATTACCATGCCCTGTTTGGCATCGGACTTGTGCTATTCATTCTGACTTTTTTGATCAATCTGGCAGTAGCATCCATGATGTTCAAGCGGGTTTCGCGTGGAGGCCTTCGTTGATGCATCCCCAAAAGGTGCAGCGTATCGGGTTCGCGCTGTTGACATTGATCAGCCTCGTCGTTGTGATCCCCATTTTGCTCGTCGTGGGCATGATCGCCGTGCGTGGGATCGGGATCATCAGTATGGAGTTTCTTACGACCATGCCTCGCAAGGGCATGACGGAGGGGGGTACCTTCCCGGCCATCGTCGGCACCCTGTTGCTTACGCTGGGCACCGCACTGGCTGCTCTGCCCATAGGCATAGGTGGGGGAATCTATCTGGCGGAATATGCTCGCGATTCGCTCTTTACGCGCACCATTCGACTGGCCATCGTCAATCTGGCGAGTATCCCGTCGGTGGTGTACGGGCTCTTTGGTTTGGGGGCTTTTGTGCTCTTTTTACAATTTGGCACCTCCATCCTTGCTGGCTCGCTGACTCTGGCCATCATGACCCTGCCCGTGATCATGAGCACGACAGAGGAAGCCCTACGGGCAGTGCCTGTCGAGTTCCGTACAGTGAGCGCCAGCCTAGGGGGCACGAAATGGCAGGGTATCCGTCACGTGGTGCTACCCCAGGCCCTTCCCGGTATCATCACCGGCGTCATTCTGGGTTTGCTGCGCGTGGCGGGGGAGACGGCCCCCATCCTTTTCACGGCCGCGGCCTTTTACCTGCCCAGGCTGCCCCGTTCTATATTCGATGAGACGATGGCTCTGCCCTATCATCTGTACGTCATCAGCACCCAGGTCCCCCATATGCCCCTCGATGTGCAGTATGGTACAGCTCTTGTGCTCCTGATATTCGTGCTTTCCATGAACGTCGTGGCGAGTTTAATCCGTAGTCACTTTCGGCGGAAGAGAGAATGGTAACCAAGGTTCATATCGAGGATCTCACGTACAGCTATGGCGATGAGGTGGCTCTGCGTGACGTCAATCTTGACGTGGAGGCCAACAGCATCACCGTGTTCTTTGGCCCCGCTGCGGGGGGAAAGACCACGCTTCTGCGGCTTATAAACCGTCTGAATGATCGGCTGAACGATACGGATATGACGGGGCGTATCCTGTTGAATGGGGAGGATATCTATGCTCCGCGGGTCGACGTTCCCGACTTGCGGCGGCGTGTGGGCATGGTATTCACGTTGCCCCTTCCCCTACCCGGCACGGTGCGGGAAAATGTGCTCTATGGCTCCAGATTGGCGGGCATATCCGACCGCGCCCGCCTGGACGGGCTTCTGGTACGCAGTCTGTCGCAATCCGCCCTGTGGGAAGAGGTCAGGGATCGCCTCGATGACCCGGCGAGCGAGCTGTCCGGTGGCCAACAGCAACGACTATGTATTGCGCGCAGCCTGGCCCTGGAACCAGAAGTGTTGCTCCTTGATGAACCGGCATCGGGGCTTGACCCCGTCTCTACGGCCAAAGTTGAGAGATCGCTTACCGAATTGAAGGAGGATTATACAATCATCCTTGTGCCCCATAACGTACAACAGGCGGCACGGATGGCGGATTGGGCGGCTTTCTTTTTGATGGGGGAGCTTGTAGAGTATGGTAGGGGCGAGCAGGTCTTTACCAATGCCCGCGATCAGCGGACAGAAGACTATATCACGGGACGTTTCGGTTAGCATATGATGGCTCAGGAACATACGATGAGACGGAATGATGAAACCAGGCACAAGATGTGGGTGGAGCAACTCTGTTGTTTCTATGGCCAGAGGCCCGCTCTGACGGGGGTCTCTATGGGCATCAGGGAATGTCAGATAACCGCTTTGATTGGCCCGTCGGGATGTGGCAAATCGACCTTTTTGCGCTGCCTCAATCGCATGAACGATACTATTCCGAGTGCCCGTGTGGAAGGCAAGGTTACGTTTGATGGCGAGGATATTTATGCCCCCCAGTACGATATCACGCGGCTGCGTCAGCGGATCGGTATGGTCTTTCAACGTCCCAACCCCTTTCCCCAGTCCGTTTATGACAATGTGGCCTTTGGCCCGCGTGTTGTCCTGACAGGGCGGGAGAATCGCGATCTGGATGAGATTGTGGAAAGCAGTCTAAAGGGTGTGGGATTGTGGGACGAGGTCAAAGATGATCTGGATCAGCAGGCCATGCGGCTTTCCCTTGGACAGCAACAACGGCTTTGCCTGGCCCGTGTTGTAGCGGTAAAGCCAGAGGTCATATTGATGGACGAGCCGGCGTCGGCCCTGGATCCCATCGATACGCTCAAGATAGAGGACTTGATGCGTGAACTCGTTGAGGACTATACTATCGTCATCGTGACCCACAATATGCAGCAGGCTGCGCGTGTCTCGGATTGGACGGCTTTTTTCTTGACCGACGATGAACGGGTGGGGGAGCTGGTGGAATATGGGGCCACGTCTCGGATCTTTACCAGGCCGCGGGATGAGCGGACGGAAAGATATATCACGGGAGAATTTGGCTGATGTGGGTTTGCAGAGGTGAGTGAGGGGGATAGGAACTGGCTATGTTGAGAAAAAGGTTGGAGAACGAGTTGCAGCGCCTGTCGGATGAGGTGCTGGCGTTGGGGGATATGGTCATAGAGGCCATCCTGGAGTCGGTGGCGCTTCTCAAGGCGCGGGACCTTGAGGGATCGGAGCGGTTGATCGAGGCGGATCGCGATATCAACGAAAGGCGCTTCGATATCGAATCTAGCATCCTCGTGCTTATCGCCACACAGCAACCCATGGCCAGTGACCTGCGCAGGCTGGCGGCCATGCTGGAGATCATTGGCGAATTGGAGCGCATCGGTGACTATGCCAAGGGAATCGCCAACATCAACCTGATGATCGGCGAGGAACCTTTGATCAAACCTCTCATCGACGTGCCCCGTATGGCGGAAAAGGCCTGTTCCATGCTTGATCGTGCCCTGGACGCCTTTGCCCGTTCCGATGTGGAATTGGCGCGCGTCGTTCCCGACGAGGACGATGAGGTGGATGGCCTGTATAATCAGGTCTATCGAGAATTGGTCACGTTCATCATCACCGACCCACAGCACACGGCGGAGCAGGCCAACCTATTGCTCTGGGTGGCCCATAATCTGGAGCGGACGGCGGATCGGGCGACCAATATCTGCGAGCGGGTGATCTTTACGGCTACCGGCGGTATGAAAGAGTTGGATACGCACTTTGAGTCCGATCTCATTGACTAGATAGTCCTTTATGATGCCTGGCGGCACCTTCGGATGAACTCGATGCCGGGCAGCAATAAGGGGCGGACGATCCATTTTGTCCCTTGCCTGCGTCTAGCGCAGATCCTGGCTAAAGGGAAAAAGGGCGATGGGAACGAGCTTTAGATGCTGTTTGGCGAACGGCAGGCCGATGATGGTAATGGCCAGGATCAACGCCGCCGTCAGGTGGGCCATGGCAATTTCCCAACCAAAAAGCAGGATCCAAAGTATGTCAAAGAGGAGCTTCATGGAGCTCTGTGTCTCGTCGGGTACGACGCGTTTGCCAAAGGGGGCAAAGGTGGCGATCCCCAGACGGATGGCCTGTAGACCAAAGGGGATGCCGACGACGGTCAGGCAGAACAATGCCCCTCCCAAAATATAGATTATCCCCGCGATCAGGCCGCCAAAGATGAGCCAGATGATATTACCCACTAGACTCATAATGTCTCCTTTCCGATTATCATAAGTCGCGATTGGGCAGTGAGTTTCGACGCTTGCTACTCCATTTTACTGTATGGATGCGGTCTTTGTCCACATTGGCGCCGAATTTGGATGATGGTATACTATTATACTACTGTTCTTGCAAGCATCATGAGGAGGGAGAGGATGAGGAGTTATTATGCCTAGACCGGATGTGCTTTTGGGAGAAAGAGGTCGAGCTGGCATGCTGCGTGGATTCGAGTCCATGGCGAGGTTGCTTGCCATAACCCTTGGTCCCATCACGGGCAAGATTGGCAACGCGCGAGAGCCCAACGGCGAGCCAGAGCTTTTGGACGATGCGGGTACAGTGGCCAGGCGCATCATCAACCTTCCGGATCGCACCGAAGATGTGGGGGCCATGCTTATGCGCCATATCGTCTGGTATATGCGCGACGAAGTGGGAGATGGCAGCGCCACGACGGCCGTGCTGGCCTGGGCCATCGCTGAGGAGATGCGCAAGATGATCGCTGCTGGCGCGAATGCCATGCTCTTGAAGCGGGGCATCGAAAAGGCCATCAAGGCCGCCATACAGGCCCTGGACGAGATCTCCCTGCCTCTGGAGGGCGAGGAACGCATCGCCGCCGTGGCCACGGCGGCTGTGGGCGATCCCGAGATCGGCCGTCTGTTGGGCGAGATGTACGATATTCTCGGCCCCCATGCCAATATTGTGATCGAGCCTTACATCGCGACCTATCACGATAGAACCTACCACGAGGGGACGCGCATCGAGGGGAGCTATCTTTCACCTTACTTTATCACGGATGATATACGTCGCATCGTCGTCCTGGATGATGTCCATATCCTGGCGGCCGATATGACATTCGAATCCGTCGCGTCGGCGCGAAACCTTTTGGAGCAGGTGCTAAAGGCGGGCGGAAAATCCATCTTTGTCATCTGCAAACGCATGTCCGAGAAGGCCATCGGCGTGCTGGTGGCCAACAAGGAGGAGGGCATCATACAGCCCTGTGCGGCCAAGCTAAAGCCTGTGGGCGACCTGCGTCGGGGGACCATGCGAAACATTGCCATCCTGACCGGGGGCGAGGACCTGACGGACAAGTCGGGGATGAATCCCGCCGGTATCACCATGGAGGCGTTTGGCAGGGCCGATCGCGTTATCTGTACCAAGGATCATTTCACCATCATTGGCGGCAAGGGAGACAAGGCGGCGGCCCGCAAGCGTCTCGAGAATCTGCGCGCGAGCTTGAGCAAGACGCATGATTCAGACGAAAGGGAGACCATTCGCGAGTTGATGACGCACTTTTCTGAGGGCGTGGGCGAGCTGCGAATCGGCGCCCTCACGGAGCAGGAACGCTCCGAGCTTACGGATGTGGCGGAGCAGGCGATGAAAGCCGTCGTCGCGGGTATGGAGGGTGGCGTCGTCCCGGGGGGCGGCGCGGCATATCTGGCCTGCATCCCCGCCGTGGAGGCTGTGGAGGCCGAGGGAGACGAGGCCATGGGCGTGAGCGTACTGGCGCGCGCCCTGGAAGCCCCCATGCGCCGCATCGCACAGAATGCTGGCGTGCATCCTCCGCTGGCCGTCGCAGAGGCGCACCGGCGGGGCCCAGGTTACGGATTTGAGGTTTATGGAGAAAAAGTTGTGGATATGGTCGAGGAGGGCATCGTCGATCCCACCACGGTCGTAAAGCGTGCGCTTCAGCAGGCTGTCAGTGGTGCGGTCATGTTGCTTACAACGGACGCCCTCGTCTTACATCGCAAACCGGAGGAGTCGATAGAGCCATGAGTATTTCTAAAGAGACGTTGACGAATAGCCAGGAAGCCTGGGAGAATCTGGGGCCCATCGCTGACGGGGGCACCGTTTTTGGCGTGGCCGTTTCTCCCGTTTCCGATATGTCCCTTTGTTGGGCGGCGACGGGTTGTGGTGTCTTTATATCCGAAGATGAGGGAAAGACGTGGATTCAGAACCTGGAAGGCCTGACGACACCCCTCCTCAGCACGCTGGCGGTGGCTTCCAACGGGGCCCTCTTTGTTGGGGCGCTGAATGGCGAGATTTTCGCCTCCTTTAACTATGGGAACAGATTTAAAAGGGGGCGCGTGCCTGGAGAGCTTCGATCCACGGTGACTGCCCTCGTGACCTCCCCCAATTTCCGAGAGAACGGGACGGCGTTTGCGGCCACGGATGGCGGTGGGGTCATGGTCACCCGTAATTCGGGAGACTCGTGGGAGGATAGCAGCTTTGGCTTGGGGGCCGCGACGGTACTGGCCCTGGCCACCACGCCGGACTGGTCGGATCGCGAGATCATGTTCGCCGCGACCATCGATGGGGTTTTCACTTCTCGCAATGGGGGACGTGCCTGGCGCGAGACGGACCTCATGCTGTACGGCGAGGATATTGTGGACACGATCGCCGTCAGTCCGGCCTTTGAGGAGGACAGGGCCGTCTATGCGGGGACGGAGGGGGGCGACCTTTATCGTTCCATGGATGAGGGACGGACATGGACCCTTTTACAGGAGAATGTGGGGGAAGGCCCCGTGAATTGTCTGTGGCTGTCGCCCGACTATGCCGACACGAAGCGGATGGTTGTGGGTGTGGGAAGCGACCTGCTCGTTTCTGACGATGGGGGAGAGTCCTTTGTGACGAAAGAGATGGCGGCAACGGTGCTCGCCCTGGATGGGGATGAGGAACTGTTGTTAGCCGGATTGCATGACGCCGGTATCTGGCGTTCTAGGGATGCGGGCGATACATGGGAGGCCGCGGAGCACTTTGCTGCGCGCGGGTTCGCGCGCCTCGCCCCGAGCGATGGCTATCTTTAT
>CAZMOW010000021.1:0-30939 GCA_964567975.1 uncultured Anaerolineales bacterium
CTGTAAAAAGATCGCCGCCCTGGCCGAGGCCGACTATGTGGGGGTCGTGCCCCATAATCCTCTGAGTTGTGTCCTCACCGCGGCCTGTGTGCAGCTGGACGCCGCCACGCACAACATCCCCGTGCAAGAGTATCCAGGGGACGAGTACCAGAAACCCAAGGTCGATCTGGTGAAGGAGCCCCTCAAGCGCGAGGGGGGCTACCTCATGGTGCCGGACGCGCCGGGCCTGGGCATAGAACTCAACGAGGAGGCTTTTGAACACTACCCGCCCACGTCGTACGAGCGTCCGCCCCTCATCAAGCCCGACGGGAGCCTGCTGGATTACTAGAGAGATGGGGCGGATTGGCGGGACTTCCTGCTCCTGCTGCCATCTGGGGACATTGTTGAGAAGATGCGGTATAGTCTACAATGAAGGAGAACGGTAAAATGGCAGAGTTGATCGATTTCGCAGGATACACCGACTGCATAAAATTGGAAAACGCACATACGCGTGTCATCCTGGGACCGCACTGCGGCGGGCGCGTGCTCGAATACGCCCGGGAGGGCGAGAATGCCCTGATGCTCGACCCGGAACACGACGGTTGGATACGGGGAGAGGGCAGAGAGCCGCTGGGTCATCTGTTCCCCTCGGGAGGACGATTCGACATCGGCCCCGAGCATATCATTCCCCAGCATCCGGGGCTCTGGTTCGGTAGATGGCAGGGTGAGATAGTCGATGACGGCGTGCGCATGATCAGCCAGGAGAGCGAGTCGACGGGCATCCAACTCGTCCGCGAGTTCGCCATGGATGCCGATACCTCGCGCCTGACCTGCACCCAGATCATCAAGAACGTCTCCGACCGCGAGACGCGCTGGTGCCATTGGGCGCGGACCTTTGCCCACGGACACGGCATCTGCGTCGTGCCCCTGACGCCCCGGCTCAGCCACCTGCCCAAGCAGTATGTGATGTATGGCCCCGGGCCGGTGATCGACTGGCGGCCCGAGGATCCGGCCATTCGCCTACAGGAGAACGTGCTCCAAGTCATCGACACGCCGGCCTATCCCAAGCTGGGGTTAGATTCTTTCGCTGGATGGTTCGGCTACCTGATGCCCAACGATCTCCTCTTTCTCAAACGCTTTCCCACCTATCCCGAGCGGGTGTACAACGACCTGGCAGGATTCACCCTCTGTCTCTATTATTACAAGGATGTTGTGTGCGAACTGGAGCCCATCGGCCCCATGGAGGTGCTGGCACCCGGAGAGTCGGCCTCCTTCACCGAGGAGTGGTGGCTGCTGCCCTATCCGTTTCCGGGGCAGCGGGACGCGCTGGTCGTGGAGCACCTGATGGAGGTGGCCCAGGGCGTGATGGGGCGCTAAAGGGAAGGCTCTTGTCAACTTTGAACTGCATCGTCTTGTCTAGTTCGGGATAACTACAGTGCGCTCGCGAGCCAATTCAGCGGCATATTTTATAGCTGCCTGTATGGCCTCTCGATTGAGGGATGGATAACTCTGTGAAATCTCGTCGGCAGACAGACCGGCGGCAAGATTCTCGAGGATGACTGATACCATGATGCGTGTGCCCTTGATGCATGCTTTTCCGTGACAGATGGTCGGATCGACGGCTACATAGTCCTGCTAACGCATTGGCAACCTCCTTCACGCGTCTTGGTTAGATCATACCGCACCTTAGCCTCACCTTCTCTCCCTGCCAAAAGTAGCGCGACTAATCCAACGCCCCATTCTCCACAACATCCTCCTCATATTTTATAGATCAGCGCTGTACTACCCTCTAGCTCCGCGAACCGCGCAGCGCCAGCCCGGTCCAGAGGGCCCCCGCCAGGTCCACGAGGCCAAATAGGGCCAGCATGGGCGCGGCAAGACCCAGCGCCACCAGGGTGATGAGGCATACAAAGGCGAAGGAACGTTCGTGAACCGTCCATCGGAGGAGGGGGCGCATCTCCCCGCGCGCCCCCTGAATATAGTAGTAGGCGAGGATCAGCTCCATCATGCCCACCACGCGAATCCAGGGCTCACTGGTGGGCCGAAAGCCGAACAGGGGCAGCAGGAGGTTGGGGATCAGCAACAGGACGAGCCCCAGCACAAATTCATAGAGCCCAAAGATCAGCACGCTCTTTGCCGGTTTGTTCATCCGTTCCTCTCCCTTTCCAGTGTTTCGCCCAGCGCTCGACCATTATACGCTGCCACATCACAGCGGGTCAACCCATCTGCCTCATTCAACGCGCCCTATCTCTTAGAAAGCGATAGGTGAGGTAAGCGCCCGGCATGGTGGCCACATAGGCCAGGACCGCGGCCATCAGGCCTAGGTCGAGGACGAGGTAGCGAAAGACGGTGGCAAACACCACACAGTTCACCGAGGCGCTGACCATCAGGGGGACGATGAGGGAGCGGGAAAAGTCCCTGCCCATGGAGCGGGAGGTGACGATGAGGGTGGAGGTGTAGACCGCCGGGAAGGCGGAGAGCACGGCGCCCAGGACGGGCCCGCCCACCTCGCTCAGGATCACAGCCAGGGCCACGATGGAGCCGCTGAATATCCCGCGCCACAGCAGCGGCGGTTTGGTGGGCCGCTCGATCCCTTTGGATGGGGGAATGTCTAGAACGCGGGTGGCGATCTGGTAGGCGCCCACAAGAACCAGCGCCCAGATAAGAAGGGAGAGACCGAGGCTGGAGACGTTCCACAGCACGACCCCGCCCTGCAGGACAAACCAGGCCAGGAGGGCGGCCGCGATGCCCGCGACCAGTCCCCTGGGCACGCAGACGGCATAGACGATGAGAAAGAGGGCGTTGACGGCAAAGGCCAGGGGCAGGGACGTGGTCGCCGCGTGGGCCCGTCGGGCGCCCTGGGTCCAGGCGATAAATGAGAGGGCCACCACCACGGTGGAGGGCAGCCCGCCGATAAAGCCCCCCACGCGACTGCCCAGACGCTCGGCGGCCACCGTGGTAAGGGTGATCCACACGCCGCCGACGATGAAACTGAGCGCGACCTTGAGAAGGAAGGGTGTCATCTACCGTGGGCTCCTGGTGGAGTGGATGGGAGGTAAAGTCGTCAGGGTCACTACAATAACGTGTTCCTCGTTTGTCATGCTTTCTCCTCTGCTTTTTGACCGCGGCCAGCTTCCCCAGCGGTGCAACGCAATTGCCGCTTGCGAAGACCATCATTTCACCATAGTATAGGAGCAGGATACCCGCTAAACAAGGGGGCCGTAATGAGACCGAAGAGACATAAAGGAGGCTGCGATGGAACTGGGATTCGTGAGCGCGATTCTGCCCGATCTGTCCCTGGAAGAGGTGTTGACCTTTGCGGCCGAGGCGGGCTTTGACTGTGTAGAGGTGATGTGCTGGCCGCCGGGAGAGGCTGAGCGGCGCTACGCCGGCGTGACGCACGTCGACGTGACGGAATTTGACACGGAAGATGCCGCTGAGGTGCGAGCGTTGGCGGCCCATACCGGCGTCGCGATCAGCGGGCTGGGCTACTATCCCAATCCACTGGCGCCCGATCCAGAGGAAGCGGAGGTCTCCATCAACCATATCAAGAAGGTGATCGAGGCCGCCGCCCTGCTCGACGTCCGGGTGATGAACACCTTTATCGGGCGCGACTGGACCAGGTCGGTCGATGACAACTGGCCCCGTTTCAAGGAGGTCTGGCCACCGCTGCTCACGTTCGCCGAGGAGCAGGGCATTCGCGTCGGTATCGAGAACTGCCCCATGCTCTTTACGGACGACGAGTGGCCCGGGGGCAAAAACCTGGCCCATGCCCCTACCATATGGCGGCGCATGTTCGAGGAGATCCCCAGCGAGAACTTTGGCCTGAACTACGATCCCTCTCACCTGGTCTGGCAGCGAATGGACTATGTGAGACCCCTCCGGACGTTCGCCGACCGGCTCTTTCACGTGCACGCCAAGGATGTCCGGGTGGATCAGGAGCGGCTGGATGAGGTGGGCGTGCTGGCGACCCCGCTAGAGTACCACACCCCCAAGTTGCCCGGCCTGGGCGATATCGACTGGGGACGGTTTTTCTCGGTGCTGACCGACACGGGCTATGACGGCGCCGTGTGCGTCGAGGTCGAGGATCGGTCCTACGAGGGATCGCTGGAGCGCCGAAAGGATGCGCTGCGCCAGAGCGCGCGGTATCTGAGGCAGTTCATGGCCTAGGGTGGCGTTCGATGGGGCGCGAGACGACCACAAGCCTCCATATGACTGTGGTAGAAATCGGAATTCCTGGGCAAATGGACTTGCTTTTTTGGCCGTTTTGATTAGAGTGCGGGGCGAAAACACACGTGATGCGCCCCGTGTGCCGGCTTCTGCAGTCTCCGTCCCTCCCGTTTAGGGGGATGCTCATGGCGGCTGCTCCTGCCATAATTGATGAGGGTTTTGAGGAGGATCGCCGATGAGTCTGCACAATTACCGTTTCCTATATCTTCTTCTCTGTCTCTGTCTGGTAGTCGCCTTGATGGCCTGCGACAAGACTCCCACGCCTATGCCCACGGTGGCGGTCGAGGGAGATACGCCTACGGCCACGCCTTCCGATGAGACTCCCACTCCTACGGCCACATCCGAACCGCAGGAACCGGCGGTGACCGTTCCGACGGTCACGCCGACCATGACGCCAACGCCTACGCCGACGGATGGGGGATCGGCCGGCGATGCCCCCTCGAAAAGCCGCTGTGAGGGGTTGGCCGGGCAGCTCGAGATTCAGGTGCTTGTCGGTCCCGCAGAGGCCGTCGGACTGGAGCCGGTTGCCGTCGGGAGTGTGCCCTTTGCTGTTGCCGGGTCGGGGCCTCCCTATATGGTAGAGGGGCAGGGACCCATCTCTTACGAAGCGATCCTTGAAAAAAAGTGGGGCAGTTACGGAGTGACCATGGACCTGGATATGGCCGTGCAGGGAGAGTGTTCCGGGCAGGAGGGCGGCGAGCAACTTGACCTGGTGCTGGAGATGACGGGCGAGCAACTCGTCGTGGTCGACGCCGGCGAGTTTCAGGGAGAATATCCTTGGTCCGGGACAAGGTCGCTGAATCTCACATTTCCCCTTGAGGAAGGCGCCACAGCAGAGGGTGAGGGATGGGTGGTGGTGTTGCATCTGAATAATCCGTAGATGAGGGGTGGGAACTTGCAATAAAGATTAGCGTCATCGCCTCTCAATGATCCATCCGAGGATGCCTAGGTTTCTTTCATAGGTGAATAATGCAACGAGGGATGCAATGAAGCACCCCTCGTTGCGGATCGAAATTCGGACTTAGTCTGTCGGCGGCGAGAGCACCGCATCGATGACGTGAATGACCCCATTGGATGCTGGCACATCGGTGATGATGACTTTTGCCTCATTGATCATTACCGTGTCGTCTTCGACTTCGATGGTTACGGGATCGCCGAGGACTGTTTCCGCACTTGAGAGCGTCACGACGTCCGCGGCCAGTACCTCGCCCGCCACCACGTGATAGAGAAGGATATCGGTGAGAGCGGGAATGTCCTCTAGCAATGTCTCAACTGTGCCCTCGGGCAGATTCCCGAACGCTTCGTCGGTTGGTGCGAACACGGTGAATGGACCATCGCCGCGCAGTGTGTCAACCAAGCCGGCTGCCTCCAAGGCCGCAACGAGAGTGGTGAAACGCCCATCCGCACTCGCCACGTCAACGATATCGCTCGTCATAGTCTTCGTGGGAATCGCGAACTTGGCATTTATGCGTATCAAGTCCGGATCTTCGATCATCGCGTAGAGCGGGTCGGTCGCATGGCGCTCATTGGTGGCTTCGACGATCTCGAGATACCGGTGCCCGTCACCCAACTGTTCTTGCGCTATGCCGTACAGGGTATCACCCGGCTTGACCAGATAATCGCCTTCACCAGCATTCTTGTCTGGGATCAGGACTGCGTCGATAACATGGATCACTCCGTTATCGGCCTCAACATCCGTGATGATCACCTGCGCATCGTTTACGTAGACGTTGTCCCCATCCACACGAATGTCAAGTTCCTGCCCAAATACCGTCGGTGCGCTGTTCAGGTTCACAACGTCGGCCGCTTCGACTTTGTCGGGCACGACATGATAGGTCAGGATTTCAGTCAACGCAGGCTTGTCGTTCAGCAATTTTGTAACCAAGCCATCGGGCAAGGCGGCAAAGGCGTCGTCAGTCGGCGCAAAGACCGTGAACGGGCCATCACCCTTGAGTACATCGACCAGGTCAGCCGCTTCAACGGCTGCAACAAGCGTTGTGAAGCGGCCGTCAGCGACAGCCACATTCACGATGTCGTGGTTGTCAGCCATCACCGAGAAGGGGATGGCCAGAACGCCCAGGACCAACACCAAAGCTAGCATAAATCTCTTGATTCTCATCACTTTTCTCTTTCTGCTGCTAATCAGCAATAACCAAATTGTGGCAAACGTCTGTTACGATCTCAAGTAACTTTACGTATAATTTTGAAATTGGCTCCTTTCTAGAGTCCATCAGCTCTCGCTGCTACATGGCTAGAGAGCAGTGTCTCTGATAGCACCTGGCGAGAAACGTGAGACTAGTTCTCTGTGTCAAAGCCCGGCTGAAGCGAGTCTAGCAGGTGAGGTCTTCAAAACCGTCCTCGTGTTCTCCCTCTTCTTCCAGGATATGTACCATCAGGCTGTAGGTTACCGGATCCTTTTCAAAGGTCTTTCTTGGCAGCCGATTTTACACATTGATGGCGGCGCCACGCTCGGCCACGATAACGACGTTGATGATGCCTGTGATATCCGTCGCATCGGAGGGAGGCGCTGGATAGCCCGCGTTGCTGGCTTTGAAGAGTTGCATGGGATCTGCTAGAGGCTCACCGCCCAATTGCATGATCCGCTCCATCAACTCGTACTGGTGTTCAATCTCTTCGGCAGCAACCTCGCTGAGAAGTCCCTGTACGCGCTTGGCTGCGAACCTGCCCGTCATTCCCTGAGCCACATGCGTATGGGCGCAGGAATCTCGCTTGGGTTTTTCTTTCTGCCAAGAGCCACCGCTCCGCTTTGGTTTCTGATCACCTCCCCTCTGAGCGCGCAAAGACGTCCCCCATGCTCAATTCGCAGATCCCAAATCCAACAGTCAAGACACGAAGAGATGCTTAGTTGGCCTCCTCGCGCTCCTGACAGTCAGGACAGATCCCGTAAAAGTCAAGGCGATGACTTGTGATTCGATAGCCTGAGTGTCCTCTCACCTGCCGTTCTAGATCCTGCGCGAAACCGGATTCTAGATCCACGATCTTGTGGCAGCGCAGACAGACCAGGTGCGGATGCGGATAGGGATTTCGGCCATCGTATCGGTTATCATCGTCGCTGAATCCCATCTCTAGTACCTCTTCCATCTCTTTGAGAATATTCAACGTCTTGTAGACTGTGGCCAAACTGGTCGTGGGGAACCGCCTCTTCATCCGTTCGTGCAGACAAGCTGCGCTGGGATGCTCTTTGCTCTCGGAGAGCATGCAAAACAAAGCTAGCCGCTGCGGCGTCAGGCGATAGCCGCGCTGCTGGAACTTGGTCTTGAGTTTTTCGAAACGCTCGTCAGAATCGACCATAATAGTCCGAAAAAGAATGTCTATCGATAATCATTTTCTAATAATCCCAACTATATCCCGAGATGTTTCCTTGTCAAATAGGTACTTTACATGTGTGTATGGTAATTTGTGGCATTTGGTACGGATCAGGAAACGTCTTGCAATAGTCATCGTACGCGCCGTTCTGTTGATCAACCGAATGCGTTAGGCGCGGGGCTTTTGGAACGCTGCCGCAACGCTGGAATCGACGCGGATCTGGGCCCTCCCGGAGAGGCTCTTCGGATGCCTGGTCAGATGGTGAGTGTCGTGCTGCGGAGCACTTTCAGCCAAAAGCGTACGACCATTCGCTGGAGAACAACTATCGCAGTTCATTGAGGGGCTGGGAAGAATCTGGCTCGAGTCTGCTCTGCTAGTGCGAGGTGAGGAGAACGACATTGAGCTGTCCGGTGGCGCGCCCAACCTGAATCCGGTGGATGGGGCTCAGTGCCTACTGGTGCAGGGGGGCTCCAGCGGGCCAACGGTCACGTGAGCATCCGGGCCGAGAAGGGATGGCGGGTGTGGCGAACGGACACTACGCTGTAACTGAGGCGTGTTATAATGCGGTTATATTAAGAAAAATAGCCCCGGCGCGGCGTGTGAGTAGCCCGGAGCACGGTCCAGGTGATGGAACATCTAGGCGAGAGTAAAAGATCACAAACTCTTCTCAGGAAAGAAAGCTGCCGGGATAGGTATTTTGTTTGCTTACAGCATTGCTGCAGCGTTTCACAACACACGAGGCGTGAGTGGCTTGAGGTTCTCCTAGCCCCATACCACAACATATATTGGACAGAGGCGCCTGCCCACTATATGTTGTGTCAGTGGACGGGAGTGGATGGGAGTCGAACCCACCAGAGCCACTTTCGCAGCACCTCTCAACGGTTTTGAAGACCGCGGAGCCCACCAGGGCTCATCCACCCCCAGAATCACCTATAGGATACGTCTTTTGTTCCAGGTCGTCAATTTATCGCCCCACACCGTCTTTTGTCGATGCGTGGCGGTTGCCAGAATTCCGCTTCCCGACTACAATGCAAAGGATCCTCAGTTGGGAGCGGCGAGGTGGGCTGCAAGGCCGAATGATACTAAAGGGCATCCATGGAGGGGCATTATGGACTTGTTCGACAAGGTTAAGCGCTTCAAGCGCGTGGCAGAGGCCAAGGAGGCAGGGTACTATCCCTATTTTATCCCCTTGGAGGATACGGAGGGAACCGAGGTCATCATCGACGGTCATTCCCTCGTCATGATCGGTTCTAACAACTATTTGGGGCTCACCACGGATCCCAAGGTGCGTCAGGCGGCCATCGATGCCCTCAAGCAATATGGCACCGGTTGTACCGGATCGCGCTTTTTGAACGGCAACCTTGTCCTGCATGAGAAACTGGAGCAGGACCTGGCGGACTTTATCGGGAAGGAGGCGGGACTCGTCTTTAGCACGGGCATGCAGACGAACCTGGGAACCATCTCCAGCCTGGTGGGACGCCATGAAGTGGTCATCACCGACCGTGAGGACCATGCCAGCATCATCGACGGGGCTCGCCTGAGCTTTGGCGAGATGAAGCGCTTTCAGCACAACGACATGGAGGACCTGGAGCGCGTCCTTCAGACGTGCGAGGATACGCCCAAGCTGGTGGTGGTGGATGGCGTGTTCAGCATGGGCGGGGACATCGCCCCCCTGCCCGAGATCGTCCCTCTCTGTAAGGAATATGGAGCACGGCTGATGGTGGACGATGCCCACTCCCTTGGCGTGCTGGCCGACGGACGGGGCACGGCAGCTCACTTTGGCCTCACGGACGAGGTGGATCTGATCATGGGCACCTTTAGCAAATCCTTTGCCTCCATCGGCGGGGTCGTGGCGGGCGATGCCGAGGTCATCGATTATATTCGGCACAACGCCCGGGCCCAGATATTCAGCGCCAGCATTCCGCCCTCGGCCGCGGCCACCGTGGCGGCGGCCCTGGAGATCATCAAAAAGGAGCCGGAGCGGACGGCGCGGGTGCGCGCCATCGGGGAGAGGATGCGCCAGGGATATCAGGAACTGGGGTTCAAGACGGGTAACAGCCAGACGCCCATCGTGCCCATCCTCATCGGCGACGAGATGGTGACCCTGCGTTTCTGGAAGGCCCTCTTTGAGGCCGGCGTGTACGTCAATCCCGTGGTGCCGCCCGCCGTGCCGCCCAACCACGCCCTCTTCCGCACCAGTTACATGGCCACCCACACCGACGAGCAGCTCGACCGCGTGTTGGATACGTTCGAGCGTGTGGGGAAGCGGGTGGGCGTCATCTGAGCGGTTCACTGGTTCCCGTGCCGCCCATTCACAGTGCTGGGATTCACCGATAAGGAGGGGGAGATGGCTGAGAAGCACGGATCGGAGGCATTGACGGAGGCAGTCAGGGAACTGGGCAGGCGCCACGGGGCAGCGCTTATCGGCGTGGCCTCCATAGAGCGTTTCGATCCCCGGCCCCCTTATTATGATGAGGCGCCCAAAGGCCACGATCCCAGGGATTTCGTGCCCGGTGCCAGGTCTGTCATCTCCTTCGCCATGCCCATCACGAATCCCGTCATGGACGTGCCCGCCGCTCTCATGGATCAGGAACTGGAACTGGTACCTCCCGACCTGAAACAGCCCTATCTGGAACGCCTCTACTCGCATATGGGTCACGCCCTCCAGGATCGCATGTTGGAGCACGTGGCCTACTTTATCAGCCTCCACCTCATGCGCCAGGGGTTCGATTCCATGCTCTTTCCCACCACGGGCATTCATCCTCACAGGCCCGGCGGATCGCGAACGGGAGAAGAGGCATTGGGGGAGCGGCAGTTATGGAACGGGCCATCGGCGGCCTGGGGCAGGATATTCTCTCCCTTTGGTCACAGTCCCGGCCCCTTTTCCCATCGCCACGCGGCCACCCGGGCCGGCCTGGGAGAATTCGGTTACAATAACATCGTGCTGACGCGGGAGTTTGGCCCCCGGCAGCGGTTCAATAGCATCATTACCGAGGCGGAGCTGGTGCCCGACCCCCTGATCAGCGAGCCCATCTGCCTGCGCGACGAATGTCGCCTCTGCGTCGAGGCCTGCTATATGGGCGCCATCACCATGCGCGATGATCCAAAAGTTCGCGACTATCGTTCCGTCGACCACGTGGACAGGGACTGCATATTCATCGACACGCCGATGAAGACCGATCCCCGCCTGTGCGATCAACGCCGGCTGCGCATCCCCGATCCGCCCGTCCGTGGAGACTGCGCGCGCATATGCCCCGTGCCCCACGAGAGAAAGCGCCTGCCCCAACGCCTGCAAGAGATCGTCGCGGATGGGGAAAATGGCGAGGCTTTGACATAGGTTCTCTACACGGGCATCGTGCAGTTTTGGCCTGCCAAAACTGCATGGCAAAAGCGCTTGCGCTTTTGCCCCTACACCCGCACCGCCTCGATCCCCGCAAAGCGGCAGAATGATTCCACAGCATCGGCGATGTCGCCGTGGATCATGCTGGCGTGATGGACGAATCCCTCCTCGGCCAGCACGCGGTACAGATGGGCCAGATCGGGCACGCGTACCCAGGCCCACGATCCACGGATGAGATCGTCGGTGTGTATGATCTCCCCGTTGGTGATCAGCATCTTGAAGGCGCCGTCGTATTCCACCAGCCGGCAGATGGTCACCGGACCCGGCTCGAGTTGGAACTCGATGGCCCCCTGGGCCCTTTCGGGGCCTACGACCTGGCTTATGACGCTCTGCTCGCGGATCACCGGCGTGCCCTGAGAGGAGGCCAGGGACACGGGGGCGTTCCCACAATGCCAGGCCAGAAAGACGTTCTCCAACTGCTGGTGCTTGATGGTCCAGTCGATAAAGTGAGGCACCGTCTCCTCCAGGGCGGCCAGGTACTGCACCCACATGGTTAGGGCGCCGTACACGTCCGCCTCGCAGGCGACCATCATCCCCTTGTCCGTCAGGCGGCTCAGGGTGGAACAGGCGCAGATGCCATAGCGCTCCTGCATCTCGTTCCAACAGGAGAGGGCCATGGCGTCCAGATCGCGCTCCTGGAAATAGTCTGTCAGGGCCAGTTCCAGTCCCGCCGCCTTTTGCAGTGCCTCCTCGCTGCACGCCGTACAGTCCGCCTGACGTTGCATCTCTTTCAGGGCGGCGCGCACGCGATAGTCATCCGCGGGCCACTCCTCCGCTCGCGCGAACAGTTCGGGCAGGGGAATCTGCACCACCCGCTGTCCAAAACTCTGGCTCAGGGCCATCTCGTTCATGGTACAGGTCTCGAAACGCTCCGGGCGTTGGCCGGCCTGTCCCACCCGCGCGCCATAGAATCCGCCAACGGCAGCACAGGCGCGGGCAAAGGTCTCCAACGACGCAGAGAAAATGTCGTCCTCCGGCCACACAATACCCATAAACCGGTAGGGGATCCTGTGGCGGTAGAGTCCAGAAGTCACGGACAGGGTTCCACAAAAGGAATCGGAACGCCGCAGCCCGTCCTCGGTAAAGGGACCTTCCTTGGTACCAAAGACCAGCACCGGTACATCCAGGGCCTCGGCGATGGCTATGGCCGATATCTCGTCGCCAAAGGTCATGGTGCCGATGACGATGCCCTCTACCCCGCGCTGGGCAAAGAGATCGATGGTCGCCTCCGCGGCCGCGTCATCGCGGACGAGGCCGTTATGGATCAATCCCACGCTGGGGACCACCACCTCCAGGCACTCGATGTCCCCCATGGCTTCCAGACAGCGCTTGCGCATATCGACGGCCCACTCCTCGTCAAAGGGATAGCAGTGGGAGGGCACAAAACCGAGGCGCACCTTGTTCATGAAATGGCTCCTTTCATATCGTGCAGATAATCTCTTTGTAACAGGCGTTGGAGTGTCCTTCCCGTCCATACGGGGGAGAGGACGCTGCCCGGGGGCAGTTCCCCTTTCGTCGTGACGCCAATGCCGGGAATTCGTTTCACCTTTTGGAAAGGAATCTTGTCGTCGGCGAATACCTCGCGTAGCTTGTGACGCGGAACCACCAGCAGGCCGAACAGGTCGCCCAGGGATGGTACCTCTTGCAGTTGGGCCGGGAATGTGGCGATGGCCAGGATGGGATGCCGGGGATGGATGTGGCGTCTGTACACATTCTTGCTCACGGTCCATAAGAGTGGGCGCGGAAGACGCCGCTCCGGCAATGATAGCGTCACGACGGTTTCCCCCTCATAGAGGATGTACGTCTCCTCGGACGACGTCACGGTGACCGCAGCCTCCACCTCTTCCTCGATCTCGCGGCACAGGCAGTCTAGGATCGTCTCCCCGGGCGTGATGGAGCCGCCGATGGCCCCTAAACCCACGATAGTACTGCCATCCCCGAGAAAGCGCCAGTGCTTGGGTTTGGTGATCTCAAAGTAGAAGCGCTCCTGCGCATCGTAGAGCAGCGCCGAGGCTCCTGTGACCTTCCAGGGCACGCCCCAGCATAGGTCATCGATGGCCTCTTTTAGCTCGGGATAGACTGCAAACAGGTCAGATATCTCGTCTTTCATGTCACGTTGTACGTTGGGGGGACGCCGTGTCGTGCCTTTCGCCCTCTCCCCCTGACCCCCTCTCCCACTTGTGGGAGAGGGGGAAACGGATTGAAAAGGTCTCGTTCCCAGCGGTCTTACCGCACCCTGCTGGCGAGTTCGTCGACCTCGGCGTTGTTGGCCAACACGCCGATCTCCAGCACGTACTCCCTCTCTTCGCCCGGTTCCACGAACTGGAGGATACCGCGCTCGCGATCTTTGTCCCGTCCCTCCACCAGGCAGTTGGCGGGCTCCATGCCCGTGACATACGTCCCCGCGCAGACCATCTTCCACTGCGTAAAACGCGGCAGTTCAGCCTGGCGATACGTGAGATAGACGCCCAGCCCCTGACCGTCGTTGTACTCTCGGTTGGCCAGCAGCAACGTCACATAGCCCTCCTCGTCCGCTTCCATATCGTGGTAGAAGCACTGCTCCTCATAACCCTCAATGGGCGCTTCATAGCGATCATGGTGGTCCAGCCCGGGCGCCGCCACCTCATCCCTGGGTTTCACGTTTTGCGAGGGGGCGATGAGCTCCGTTCCCTCGGCCAGCAGGGGGAAGCCAAAGTTGCAATGGTAGAGCATCATGTGTGGCGTGCGCTGAAAGCCCTCGTTTCTGACCACATCGCGGAGACAGACGCGCGACTCGCCCAGGCGGGTCCAGATGCGGCGGCTCAGGGTGAGGTTCTCGCCAAAGACCGCCGTCTCGCGCATGCGCCCCTGCACCCACATCTCGTACTCGTCGTCCTCCCAGGCCCCGTCGGCCCAGACGTTGCTGGCCGGGATGTGGGATATGCGCCCGTGCAGCCCCAGTTCCTCGCCCTGGTCGGTGCAGGGGGCGCCTGCATAGGTCATGCCGCAGGTCGTCACCAGGCCGCCGTGAAAGGTGCGCAGCCAGCCCAAGCCCTGACGCTCAAAGTAGGCGGGATGGGCCGGTCCCGGTGAGGACTGCCAGGAGAGAGATGCCCCCTTGTATTTGGCCGCGGCGATATCCATACCCCGATCCAGCAGGACGTTGAAAGAGAATCCCGTGCCCGTCTCAAACTGGGCCGTGCGTACCCCATGGGCCTTGCCATCCTGAATCTGGCCCAAGCGCACGCCGCCGAGTTGAGATGTCCTGCCCACGTGGCGCATCAGTTCTTCCCGTGTCCACGACTGTCCGTACAGTTCAACCATCTTGTCCCTCCTTTACCATGCAAGATAGGCGGCATTTTCATGACTCATCCCAGCCGGGGAGTCACCCCGAGCTGATGATGCCAAGCCCCATGAGTGAGGCTCCTGACTCATCTCACCTATACAGCCGTTCATAGTAAGCTACGTAGTGAAGAGCTTAGCTCTCACGGAGTAGCGTGGAGAATCACACCGTGATTCTCTGAAGTCGCCTCTGGCAGCCCACGGCACTCCATGGGAACTGCGTTCCCCCTGCGTGCCTGACTACGAACTTGCTCCATGTTCCCATGAAGGCTTAACTCAGAAGCAAATAGGGCGATTCGATATAGCGCATGATGGCCTGCAGGAAGCGGCCCCCCGGGGCGCCGTCCACCAGGCGATGGTCCACGGTGAGGCTGAGCCACATGTGCTGGCGTACAGCGATCTCACCGTCCACCACGGCGGGTTCGGGTCGTATGCGTCCCACGCCCAGGATGGCGCACTCGGGCATGTTGATGATGGGCGTAAAGGAATCGATGCCCAGCATACCCATATTTGTGATGGTAAAGGTACCCCCCGTGAGCTCGTCGGGTAGCGACTTGCCCTCCCGGGCCCGCGTGATCAGGTCTCGGGATTCCCGGGCCAGTTCTTTGATGCTCTTTTGATCCGCGTCGTCGATGACGGGTACGAGGAGGCCCCGTTTCGTGTCCACGGCCAGGCCGATGTTGATGTGTTCCAGATGACGGATGCCCTCCTCTTCGAGCCGCACGTTCATATAGGAGAACTCTTTGAGGCAGCGCGCCACGATGGCCGTCAGCAGGTCGTGGTAGCCGACGGAAAAGCCCAACTCCTCGGCCAGGGCCTCCTTGAGTTTTTCGCGTAGGGCGACGAACTCTGTGGCATCCACCACGCTCTGCAGGGTGATGGGCGCCGTGGTGCGGGCCGAGGCGCCCATGCGCTCGGCGATGATGGAACGCATGCCGGAGAGGGGCTCGATCTTTCCTTCCATAGGAGGCATGGGCACCTCGGAGGGCACGGCGGTGGGACGTGCTTTTTCGGGTGGTGCTTCTTCGGGCCACTTTTCCTCGGCCTCCCTCTCTACAGCTCGCACGTCCTGGGCGCGGACGCGCCCGCCCGCTGCGGAAACCTCCTCCAGGGGTATCCCCTTTTCGTGGGCCACCTTGCGCGCCAGGGGTGTGGCGGCGGGCTGCCGCTCCAGATAGTCGAGCACGTCCTGCTCGATGATGCGCCCGTTGGGACCAGAGCCCTCCAGGAGGGTCAGATCCACGTCGTTCTCTCCGGCCGTCTTGCGCGCCCTGGGCGAGGCAAAGAGGCGTCCCTCTCGGGACGGCGCCTCCGATGCCGCTTCGGGGGCTGCCTCTTCCCCTGTGGCGGTTGGTGCTTTCTCGTCCGCAGGCGCTGCGGGTGCCTCAGGCGCCTCCTCTGCCTCAGGCGCCTCCCCTTTTCCCTCCAGGGCGCCCCCGATGTCCTCGTCGGGGTCCGCGATGATGCCCACGGGGGTGAGGACGGGAACCTCGGTCCCCTCTCCCACGAGTATCTTGCGCAGGACGCCGTCGGCCCTGGCCTCCACCTCCAAA
The DNA here is from genome assembly GCA_964567975.1 of uncultured Anaerolineales bacterium. Classification (GTDB taxonomy): domain Bacteria; phylum Chloroflexota; class Anaerolineae; order UBA1429; family UBA1429; genus JAWLEV01. The sequence goes on from CAZMOW010000021.1 coordinate 15,811, forward strand.
ACGGCCTTGTCCGACTCTACCTGGAAGAGCACATCCCCCTCGCTGACGGGATCGCCCTCCTCCTTGAGCCACTCTACAATCGTTCCTTCTTCCATCGTTTGCCCCAACTTGGGCAAAATGACCTCATGCATATTTCTTACCTCATCCTTTGGCTAAAATATCATGCGTGACAAAGCACGTTATGTACACCGTCGATAATCGATTGAACGTTGGGAATCGCCTCGTCCTCCAGGCTCTCGGCCATGGGTACGGGCACGTCGGCCGCGGCCACCCGCACCATGGGGGCGTCGAGCCAGTCAAAGGCAGTCTCGTTGATGCGCGTAAGCAGTTCGCTGATGACACTGCCCGTTCTGCAGGCCTCTGTTACCCCCACGACATGGCCCGTCTTGCGCACCGAGGCGATCACAGTCCCCATATCCAGAGGTTTGATGGTGCGCAGATCGACCACCTCCACGCTGATACCCTCTTCGGCCAACTCCTCGGCCGCTTCCAGAGCGCGAAGGACCATGCGCGAGTAGGCGACGACGGTGACCTCCCTCCCCTCGCGTTTTACGTCGGCCACGCCCAGGGGGATGGTGTATTCCTCCTCGGGCACGGGTCCCTTGTTTCCATAGATCATCTTGTGCTCTATGAACATGATGGGGTTGTCGTCCCGGATGGCCGACTTGAGCAAGCCCTTGGCGTCATAGGGCGTGGCGGGCATGACGAGATAGATACCGGGAAAGTGCATCCACAGGGCCTCCAGGCTCTGGGAGTGGTGGGCGGCGATGCTGCGGCCCGCGCCACCCTCGGTGCGGATCACCATGGGCACCTTGGTCTTGCCGCCGAACATGTAGCGGTTCTTGGCCCCCTGGTTGGCGATCTGATCCATGGCCAGCGGGGTAAAGTCCACATACATGATCTCGGCCACGGGGCGCAGGCCCGTCATGGCCGCGCCCACGGCGGATCCGCCGATGATGGCCTCGGAGATGGGCGTGTCCTTGACGCGCTCGGGGCCGACCTCCTCCAGGAGCCCTCGCGTCGCCCCATAAGCCCCGCCGTAGAGGCCTACATCCTCACCCATGACGAAGACGCGCTCGTCCCTCGCCATCTCCTCGCCAAGGGCCTCCTGTATAGCCGCCGCATAGGTGATGGTGCGCATGTCGGGGTCGTCGCGCACGTGTCGACGCAGGCGAGCCTCGGCCGCTATCTCTTTTTGGGTGGGCGGATTGAGGACGTAGACATCCTTCTCTACCTCTGCGGGATCGGGCATGGGCGAATCCAGGGCGAACTCGACGGCGCGTTCCATCTTTTTCTCGACCAGTTCGTCGATGGCTTCGATCTCTTCCAGAGTGGCGATGCCCTGCTCTAGGAGCGTCTTGGAAAAGGTGACCAGGGGATCGCGGGCGTGCCAGCGTTCCTCCTCCTCATCCGTACGATATTCGCGGGGATCGGAACGCGAGTGCCCATACCAGCGATAGGTCTTGCATTCGACCAAACTGGGACCGTTGCCCCTACGCCCGCGCTCCAGGGCGGAGGACACGGCCTCGTACACGGCGATGGGATCCATGCCGTCCACGGTGACGCCAGGCATATTGTAGGCCGCGGCGCGGGCCGCGATATCCTGCAGGGCGCTCACCTTCTCAAAGGGCACCGACATGCCGTACAGGTTGTTCTCCACCACATAGACCACGGGCAGCTTCCATGCGGAAGCCAGGTTGAGGGATTCGTGGAAATTACCCGTGTTGCTGGCCCCGTCGCCGAAAAAGCAGACCACGCAGCGGTCAAGATCCTGCATCTTTATGGAGAGGGCAGCCCCCGTGGCCACGGGGAGGTTGCCCCCCACGATACCGGTGGCGCCCAGGTTACCCTTTTCCACGTCGGCGATGTGCATGGACCCGCCGCGTCCCTTGCAATAGCCGGCAGCCCGGCCACAAAGCTCGGCCATCATCCCGTTCAGGTGCTCCTGTCGGGCCTCTTCGCTTTCAGCCAGGCTGTCCCCGTGAGCGTGGCAGTGGCCATGTCCCCTGTGGGTGCTGGTGATAAAATCGTCATCGCGTAGAGCGGCGATGGCCCCCACGGCCACGGCCTCCTCCCCCGCGTAAAGGTGCGAGGCCCCCTTGATGATGTTACGGCCCAAAAGGTCGAATACGGTATTCTCGAAAAGGCGGATCTCTCGCATGCGGCGATAGATGGCGAGCAGATCGTCCTTGGTCAGTTCCTCAATTGTACGTGTGTCCATCCCTTTCCCTTCTTTGGATGTAAAAAGTGTGTGATATGCTTCAGATAAGAAATTCAGATTCACCATCATGTCCAGCGCGCTTCTTCCTCTAGCCTATGGTAACGTTCCACCACAGCCCTTCCCAATGACTCCTGGGGATCGATCTCGCAGACCGATTCCAGAACGCTTTCCACGCCGTCTTGCGCTATGCGTTCCTGCAGTTCGACGGCCATGGCGTCGACGTGCGCATCGAAAGCCAGGGCGCTGGCGATGCCCCAGGCCAGGTTGAGGGGCTCAACTCCCGCCGCCTCTGCCATGCGCGCGGCGCCCACGAGGCGGTCGGAGGGGGCCAGTTTGCGCAGGGGATCGCGGGCCAGCCGCAGAGTGGGATCGGCCAGGGTACGATTAGCGCACCTTGCCAGGAGATCGGCCACGTGCTCCCGCAGTTCGTTCACTGGAGCGCCGTAACGGGCGACGAGTCCCTGCACGGATTCGTCCAGAGCCCCATCAAGGATGGGGCGCATCTCCGTGTCCTCCAACGCCTCATAGCCTAGTTCATACCCCCTCCGGTAGCCCAGGTATCCCAGGATGGCGTGTGCCATATTGTGCAGATAGAGCTTGCGCGCCGTATAGAATTCGAAATTGTCCCTCGGCTGCATGCCGACGATCTCGGGAATGTCGCCGACAAACTCGGAACGGTCCACGGGAAGCTCTTTATAGGGTTCTGTGATGATGAGGGTGGGATGCTGGGCGCGGAGATCGGCCGACAGTTCGGGGACCATGCGTGCGATGACGGTGCTCACAAATCCAACGCGATTCTCCATATACTCTTGCGCCGATGCATCCAGGTGTTCAGCGACCATATCGCAAAAGATGGAGGAGGCTCCCTTGAGATTCTCGCAGACGATGATGTTAAGGGGGGCGTCGCTCCCCCGCTGCATACGGGCGGTGATCCCCTGGGCGACGAGGGGAGCGACGTGGGGCAGGGCGCGAGCGCCGACGGCGGTGGCCACCAGGGGTGCTTTGGTCAAAACTTCTACGACCTTTTTTCGCTCGCCGCTCAGCAGCCCCGTCACCGGTCCAACCTCTACTTCCTCTGTGCGTTGATTGTCCACCAGGCGTATGATATAAGAACCCTGCGATCTCATCCTGCGAATGAGGCGCTCGTCGATATCGACAAATACGATCTTGTAGCCGGATTCGGAAAAGAGCTGCCCCAGAAAGCCTCTGCCCACGTTTCCCGCGCCGAATATCACGGCTTTTGACATCATCATCTTTAAGTCCCGATCCGATATACGATTCCTAATGCATCTCCTGGCCACCGGTCACATTGATGGCCTGGCCCGTCATATAGGACGCCTCGTCGGAGGCCAAAAAGACCATCACGTTGGCCACGTCCTCGTAGGTGCAGCCTCGCTTCATGGGCACCTGCTCCACGTAGCGGGCACGTACTTTTTCTTCCGTGATGCCCAAGCGCTCGGCATATTGGCTGTAGAGACTGTCCACCCACAGGGGCGAGTCGAGGAGGTTGCCCGGGCAGATGGCGTTGACGCGAATATCGTCCTCGGCCAATTCCAAAGCCAGGCTCTGGGTCAGTCCTATGCCCCCGAACTTGGAGGTCGCATAGGCCGAGTTCTTGTAACTTCCTTTCTTGCCCGACTTGCTGTTGATCTGGATGATGGTACCTCCACCATTCTCCCTTAGCGCCGGAACCGCCGCCCGGGCCACGTTGAAATAGCCGACGAGGTTTACCTCCAGGACGGCGCGCCAGCGCGCGGGATCGATCTCGTCGACGGCTCCGGCAAAGAGGATGCCGGCGTTGGACACCACGGTGTCCAGATGTCCCAGGGTGTCCACAACCCTTTCCACGGCCGCTTCCGTCTGGGACAGATCGGTCACGTCGGTATGGGCCCAGAGGGTTTTCACCCCATGCTCCTCGGCGATGGCCTCGGCCACGGCCTCGGCGCCCTCGTCGTTGATGTCGGCGACGGCTACGTGGGTGCCCTCTTGGCCCAGACGGTGGGCCAGCGCCTCGCCCAGCCCCTGGGCTGCGCCGGTGACCATGGCCACCTTGCCCACCAGGTGTCGACAGTCCTTCATGGCAATAACTCCCTCATGAACTCTGCTTCGGCCTCCACCGTCCAGGAATGGTTGGGCCCCAGTTTCTCGTATACGCTCGGCAACACGGTTTCCAGTTCCTCCAGGTAGGTCAGGGGGAAATTGAGGATTTGGGGATAGATGACAACCTTGCCCGGAAATTCCTGGTGCATGAGGCCCTCCAGGCCCCGCTTGGCCTGATCCAGGCCCGCCACGGCCACGACGGAAAGGTTGGGATCCAGCCGTCCGCTTTGCGCCTCGTCCAGCATGGTGCGCAGGTCGTCGATGGTCGACCCGCTGGAGCCGGTAAAGCGCCATCCCTCTTTCGCCAGGTTGGCCAGGTCCACTTTGGCCAGCGTGCCCCGTGGAAGCCCGGCAAATAGGTTTATCATGCCACCCGGCGCCAACATCTTGGTCGCGTCGGCCATGACTTCCGCGCTGGGTGCCAGGACGATGATGTCGTCATAGCCCTCGCCATCGGTCAAGGCCATCAGTTTCTCGTCGAACTCGGGCGTGGGACGCGGGCCAAAGGCCCTGACGACCACCTCTACCTCGTCCCGCTTTTCCTCGATCATCTGAGCGAACTTGGGCTTGAGCAGCTTGAGGCGCTCCATCACGCGGGAGGTGGCCACCATGAGGCGAGGGCTCTCCTCCGCCTGCAGCGCCCGCTGAAAGTGCATCTGCCCCATGGGCCCGGCCGCGCCGATGAACATGCAGGTGCCACGGGGCATTAGATCGACGCGGATCGGCTCATAGCCCGAGGCCACCACCGTCTCCGTGGTGCCCACCACGTTGATATCATCATAGTGCACTCGGCCCACGTCTACGTTAGCGGGTTCCGTCAGGGCCTGAGCGCCCACTAGATTGATCAATCCCTTATTCGCCAGGCGGGGCTCCAGCGTCTCGTAGAGGTCGGCGTCGGCGCCCAAGAGCACGATGTCGTCATACTGCCCGTCCTCGTCCAGATCGGACAGTCCGTCGACGTCCAAGAGTTCGAATCCGTCGGTCCCAGCATGGGCCTCCAACTGCGTCCAGAGGTCCCCATCCACGCCCAGCGTGACCACGCGGGCAGGGGGTACATCCTCTGCGTACACGTCCCCCAGTGCATATTCATCCAGGGCGCCGGGGCCGGCCACGATCAGCACAGAGCCACCCCCTTTCCAGGCCGTGCGGTAATCCATATTGTAAGAGGCCAGCACGCAGGCCCAGGGCTCCGTCAGGGCGGCCTGGGCGTAGCCCGTCTGGGCCGCCACGGGAATCAGGTAACATCCATCGTCGCCCTCGATGATCTCTTTGCCGATGCGGTTGTACTGTGAGAGACCCCCCTGCAGGGCGTAGCCGTAGGCCAGGCCCACTCCCTGATAATAGATGTCCGCCTGGACGATGAAACGGTCCCCCACGTTAAAGCGGTCGGCGTACTTTTCGCCGACACCCATGACGGTGAGGGCGACCTCATGTCCCAGTACCACGGGGTTTTCTTTCATATCGCGGTCGCTGAGGCGGGGATGATCCTCCCCCGTCTTGATCACCTTGGTATCGGAGAAGCAGAGGCCCACCGCATCGTGGCGCACCAGGAGGTGCTCCGGGCCGCACGGGGGCAGGGGGACCTGAATGGGCTGGCCGTCCCGTCCCAGGTTCTCCAGCCCCGCGCCATAGAGTGGCCAGAGCCAGTGGCGGACAACCGCGAAGCGATTGTCCGACGGAATATGCGTAGCATATTCCACGTTATCGGATAGTTCCACATCGGCTTGGCGATAGGAGGCTAGCTTGGGCGCCGGGTAGGATGCCGTGTCTTGTTCCATTTTCCCCTTCTCTTCGTTTACATTATTAGATGGTCTACAAGGGATGTGGTCCGCTATCCTCAGTCGAGTTCCAATTCCTTGCGCCTGTATGCTTCGTCTGGGCGGGTGAAAATTCTGTCCACGTCCGCCTGACTCAGGAAATGGGGCCCGCCCAGGGCATAGGTGCCCAGCAGCACCCGACAGGTCTTGACGAACATGGCAGTGATGCTGTCCACCTCCGTGGGCGAGGAGCCCAGGGCGATCATGCCGTGGTTCTGCAGCGTGATCACCTTGGGCGGCATATTCCATTCCTCGATATAGCGATGAGTGGCGTCGCGCACCGCCCGTGCCAGGGACAGCCCTGGGTCCGTATAGGGGACGTAGGCGGGAGCAGGGCCACAGACCACGATCTCGTCGGGGAAGAGTTGACCGGAGAGGGCTTCCTCGGCCATGGCCGAGCACATGATGGCGTTCACGGCCACCGGATGGGTATGCCCCACGAATTTGGCGCCCGCCTCGGTGAGGGCCAGGGCGTGCAGAACGGTCTCGGTGGAGGGCCGCTTTTTCACAGCGGGATCCACCTTGGCAGCGTCGAGGGCGGCCTTGAACGCCTCATCCGACATCTCCTCGTGGTCGGCGAGGGCACACACACGTGCCACTTGCAGCCGCACAAAGGTGTCCGTGTCGGGTCGGCGAAGCTGGGTACCGCTGGCCTTGACCCAAAAGGTGTCGTCGTTACACACGGCCGAGGTGTTGCCCTCGCCCAGGATCACCAGGTCGCGCTCGGGGCGCCCCAACTCCCGCGACATGGAGATCAGTTCTTGCAGTACGCTTCTCGCATTGCTCATCATCAGGCTCCCGGATATCCGCTTTCCTCGTCCTCGACAGGTTCCCGTTCCGCGCAGATCCGCTCATAGTAGCCGCTTGCGCGATAGGCGGTCAGGGGGTCCACCTCCAATCCCATCTCCTGGCGCACCTTTGCCAGTAGGGGTCGCACGTCGGTGCGATAGGCGTCGAGGAGGATCTCCTCTGCATCCACCACGTCCCCCGCCAACTGCGCCGTCTTGAGGGCCTCGCGGTTGATGAGCAGGGCATGAGCGTAGGCGTTCTGCACGTTGACCACCGATTGGATCATGGCCTCGATCTTGGGCTTGATGTTATGACTTTGGTCCAGCATATAGGCCACGTCCATCTCCACCTCGGTATCCCGCTCGCCGTCGATGAGTTCGTTAAAGATCAAGAATAGTTCGTAGGGCTTGATGGAGCCGGCGGTCAGATCGTCGTCGGCGAATTTTTTGCTGTTAAAGTGGAACCCACCCAGCCGTCCCTCGTCGAGTAGGAGGGACACGATCTGTTCGATGTTGGTTCCCAAAGGATGGTGCCCCAGATCCACCAGCACCTGGGCCCGCTCGCCCAGCTTGCGCGCCACCATGAGGGCCATGCCCCAGTCCCCGATATCGGTGTGGTAAAAGGCGGGTTCAAAGAACTTGTACTCGACGAGGAGGCGCATGGTCTCGGGCATGGCGTCATAGACCTCTTGTAGCGATTCGATCAGGCGGTGCTTGCGGGCGCGAAAGCTATCCTGTCCGGGATAGTTGGTGCCGTCGGCCAGCCAGAGGCTGAGGATGTCCGAGCCCACCGTCTCGGCGATCTCTATGCATTCGAGCATGTGATCGATGGCCTTGCGCCGCACGGCGGCCTTGGGATGGCACAGGCTGCCCAGTTTGTAATCATCGTCCTGAAAGAGGTTGGGATTGATGGCCCCCAGGCTGATACCCAGCGATGACGCGTACCGTTTCAGCTCCCCATAGTCATCCACCTTGTCCCAGGGAATGTGCAGGGCGACGGAGGGGGCCACCCCCGTGGACTTGTGCACCTGGGCCGCATCGGCGATCTTTTCAAAGGGTGTGGTGGCGGCACTGGGCTGTTTGAACACCTTGAACCGCGTGCCCGAGTCGGCATACCCCCAGGAGGGGGTCTCGATGTGCTGGTCCTTGAGGGCGCTCTTGATCTCTTCTACGTCCAGGCCTCGACTTTCCAGGTCTTCTGCCAATAGTTCGTAGGCCGCTTGCCAATTCTCCATGATGCCTCCTCGACATGCTTAATGTTGAGTTCGAGCAACGCATAGGGCAGTTGGAGCAGGAATAGGGAGAATACCCAAATCCTCCCAGCTTCTTGCAGCGATTGTAGCACGGCAGGTGGGGGACGTCAATTGGTGTTCGGGAGAATTCGGGGGCACAGACACCAAAAAGTAGAACGGGCCTGACTTTCGCCAGGCCCGCTTACGAGATCGAGAATCTTGGGAGGATCTCTATGGGCCCACGAGGATTCGAACCTCGGACCAACCGGTTATGAGCCGGTCGCTCTGCCGCTGAGCTATGGGCCCGTGCACCTTACGACAGAGATTCTACCATACAGACATAATGGCGTCAAAAGTGCCTGGCTGTGGTCGGAAAGCCGTTCCGACCACATTCCCTCTGCCCCGTGCGGACCGGAGGGTTGGTGGGTCCCCTTGCGCCAATTCGTGAGGGGACGATGGGATGGCTAAAGCTTGCACAGTTTATGTGATTGGACTACAATTTGGGTCGAGGGCGCTGTTAGAGAAGGGTGTTCCTTTGCCCCAGGCCTGTGCAAGGGGAGCCAGTTTCAGGGATGTCGGTTCCAGGCGCTATTTTGGCGCTTTTGACGCGATGCTACGCTTTGAAAAGGAAGGGCTAGTGTTTTTCAGTTTCAGGAATTTCTTCAAGTTCTTCTATCGCACGTTGTTCCGTAAGCGGAAGGATCCCCGCGAGCCGGGCACCCGACGGTTCGGCCGTTTTGTCCTGTTCTACTTTCTTTTTTTTGTCCTGGAACTCGTGACCTGGATCGGCTTTCTGCTGGACGAGATCTTTTTCCGGGGATACAAGGATAAGGAGGTCTGGCAGCCGGTCTTTATCGTGGGCAACCCTCGCAGTGGGACCACGTTCCTTCATCGCCTGTTGGCCAGGGATGAGGCAAACTTTGCCGTCATGCGCACCTGGGAGATGGTTTTTGCTCCCTCTATCACCCTGCGCAGGGTGCTGAAAGGACTGCGGGCCGCGGACCAGGCCCTGGGGAGTCCCATGCAGCGCCTCATAGATGCCCAGCAGAGGCGCTGGCAGCAGGGGAACGTGATGCACAAGATCGCCCTGCAGGCTCCCGAGGAGGATGAATATCTGCTGTTCCATATCTGGTCCAACCTCAAGATCTGGCTGTACGTGGCCCTTCTTGATGAGGCCATACCCTATACCTATTTCGACACGGCGATGCCCGAGGCGGAAAAAGAGCGTATCATGACCTTTTATAAAAGCTGCCTGCAGCGCCACCTCTATGCCGCCGGTACGGAGCGCAAGCATTATCTATCCAAGAATCCCTCCTTTACGCCCATGATCGACACCCTCTACGATTATTTCCCCGATGCCAAGGTCATCTATCTGGCGCGCAACCCCCTGGACATGATTCCCTCGTTTATCAGCCTCAAGGAGCGCGAATGGGAGCTCCTCGACCAGCCCATAAAGGATGAGCAAAGTCGCGAATATGTGCTCGATATGGCCCAGCACTGGTATAATTATCCTCTGGAGCGCCTGGAACGCGTTTCCGAGGAGAGATATATCATCGTGAATTTCGATGACCTGGTACAAAAGGCGGAAAGTACCGTGGCCAGGATTTATAAGCGATTTGGGCTCCAGATGGAGCCCTCCTTTGCGCAAGTGTTACACGAGGAGGGGGAGAGAGCGCGCAACTATGATAGCGATCACGAGTATTCTCTGCAGGAGATGGGATTGACCCATGACGAGATCGTAAAAGAGTATGGGGAGATATTTTCTCGTTTTGGCTTTGATACGAGGGACAGGGCGATGGAAGTTGATGCGAATTCCCGGGTTAAGGAAAAATGAGAATTGTCTTTATATCGCTGTTTAGAAAAGGACTTGGCGGGGGAGAGGGCAGGGTGGCCCACGAGCTTGCCGAGCATTTCAATCTTTGGCATGATGTGGTCATGATCTGTCCGGCCAAAGAGACGGGACTGTACAGGCGTGAGGATGGCCTGGAGGTGTTTGGGATTCAGAGTGTCAGGAGTGGGAACGAGTTCGAGCTGCCGGCATTGTCTGGGAGCATCGTGCGAGAGATGTTCGAGTTCCTCGATCTGTTTGATCCCCACATCGTCCACGCCCACGAGGCGGCCTCCATTGGGCTTATCGGGCAGGTGTGGGCCAGGATGAATCAGGTGCCCTTTGTGCACACCACCCACGTATTGCCCGGAAAACCCTTTGAGTTCGGCGCTGTCGATGCGTTCAACATCAGGATCATGCGCTCCTCGTTCAGCGAATCGGTGCTCCAGCGCACCCTGACCGATTTCTATGATAATTGCGATGCCATCATTGCCCTGAATCGCTCCGTCAAGGAGTCGCTCCGCCGGTTTGGGTATGAGGGCAGGATTTTCATCATACCGAACGGCAGGGATCTGGCACGTTATGAGAAGTGTGCTCCCGCTGACATGACCTCTCCGGAGCGGATCCTGACCTTTGTGGGGTATTTGACGGACAGAAAGAATCAGGCCTATCTGGTTCGTGTGGCGAGCCACCTGCCGGGGCATTACCGCCTGCAACTCGTCGGGCATGCGTTGGACCCAGAGTATGAGCGGGGGCTCCGCGATCTTTGCGAGCGGGAGGGGTATGATAACGTGGTATTCACGGGGCAGGTGCCCCATGAGGAGATCCCCCACTATTTGGAGGAAACCCACGTTTTTGTGTCCGCCTCCAAGATGGAGGCACAGAGCCTGGTCATCATCGAGGCCCTGGCTTCTGGCACACCCGTGGTGGGACTGTCCAACGAGACCATCGACGAGCTTGTGGATGAGGAGGTGGGGCGTCGCCTGCCCAGGGACACGGAGCCACAAACATTCGCCCGATGCGTGGAGGAGATGTGCTCGCTGCCCCAGTCGGCGTATGATCGCATGTGTGCCGAGGCGCGACGTCGCGTGAGCGACCTGGACTGGTCCAATGTCGTGGACTCGACGGTGGAGGCGTACAAGATCCTGTTGAAACAAGAAGCAGGGGAGGCTACAGAGGAGGAGAGCTCCAGTTTGACCAGTCTCGTCTCCTTTTTGCCGGATGGAGAGGTGAAGGAGATGCTCGTGGAGCGGATCGACGCCCAGGAGGAGCGGGGTGAGGAGCAAGAGAGTTTTCGGCCGGGAAAGACACTGCGTGCCAAGATGAGGGCCCTGAGACGCGTGCCCCATTCGACGTGGATATTCGCCGGCCTGACCATCTTGCTTTCGGTCATCATCCGCCTGGTGCTCAGATCGGCGGCATCCCTTTCCCGTTGGATAAAGCCCGAGGGTAGCAGCTGATCGACGCTGGCGGGCATCTGGCGCAATCTTTTTACTGGAAGCGATCCACCACAAGTCTGGTGGATCGCTTTCGTATTCTAGGGTATCAGCGTTGCTCGATCACAGGACCAGGTTGGGATTCTCCGGTCCGTAATGCCGCAGCATGACGATGGGATCCGTCTCGCTGGGATTGACCACCTGGACGCCCTGCTGTGCTGCCTCCTCGGTGACAAAGAACTCGTCGTTGGTGAGCTGTCCGTAGCGGATCAGGGCAGGGGTTTCGATCTGCCACGTGCCGAATGCGCCATGTCCCTGCAGCAGGATGAGACCATAGCAGGCTTGGTCCACGAGGGTGACGGAGCGTCCGGGCAGGATGGTGGTCTCTTTGGCGGAAAAGTGGGGGCTGCGGTAGCTCACCCACTTGTCGATGTAGCCTTTCTCTTTCATGGCCTCCATGGGCTGCACGGGCTCGGGCTCTGCAAAGCGGTGTTCGTAGAACTGGGGATCCAGGTTGAGTTCCCAGTCCAGCATATCCACGATATAGTCCAGATCATCCCTGTGTTCCTCGGGCACGTCCTTGACCAGTTGCTCGCGCGGCACGGGAACGTTATCGACCAGGGATTGGAACATGGCAAAGACGTCGCTGGCGTACTGGGGTTCGTAGGTGCAGAGGCTGCCCGGGGCGTGCAGGACGCCGGCGGGCACGTCCCACCCGGTGCCCGGTTCCAGTTTGTAGGCTCGGGACAGATTCAGGATCTTGTTGTCGCCCCTATTCCAATTGTGCAGGCATTCTTTGACGTCCTCCTTGGTGACGCCGGGCCGCAACCCGAAAAAGGTGTAGGGAAAGCGGCCGCCATGGTTGTTGAGCTGGACGGGGAAATAATAGGATTCCGGTTTGGGTTGTTGGGAGACCCGTTCCGCGTGTTCCTTCATCTGATGAAGATGATGGGGAAGGGGGCCCAGGTTATCAAAGAACTTGGCGTACATGGGCCAACGGCCATAGCCGTCCATCAGTCGCTGGCCTATGATGGCCTCGCCCGCTACCTCGATGGCCTCGCGGAGCAGGAAGCGCTGCTCCTGGGGGCCGTCCTGCAGCACGACATAACTCAGGCCCTCGTCGGGCAGGGTCTCGGGGCCGTTGTCCGCCCGCACGGAGGAGGCGAACCAGCGCTCGTCGATGCCCCCGCGATGGGCCCCCATGGCATAGTAATCGTCGGGATGCAGCTTGAGACGGCGCCCGGGTATGCAAAATTCCCTGGGCACCCAGGTGGGGGCCAGCTGCAAGACGCCCTGCCCCTGGTCCAACGCTATCTGTACTCGATGTTCCACATTCATCTTTGCAGTCCCCTATCTGATATAGACTTGTCATGTCCTTCCTTTAGCCTGTTTTCAACATCTTCGAAACTCAATTGCCTTTACCGAAAAAAGCAGAGGGTTGTCTAGCAGCTCTCTGCAGAGGAGCCGCAGTTAGTTTCGTAGAGACGCAAGATCTTGCGTCTCTACCATAAATCTCCATCGACTGCGTACCTAGCGGCGTTTTCGGATATTCTGAAAGAATAGAAATCGGCAAGATGTTGAATCTAAGTTTAGCCTACCCAACTCGCGGCAGATTGCAAACCTGCCATGTGCAAAGAGCTGGATTCTGTCTCAATCTAGGTCATAGTCTGGCTCTTTTTCAAAAAGCGTCAATTGCTGCCGACCCGTGGGGCGCTCTGGATCAAAGGGGCGTGGGACCAAACCATTCGCCTTGAGCCCGTTGAGGCGGTTGACGCTTTTCATAATCGCCGGAATACAGTACTCAGCCATCTCCTCTTGAATCCGCCGCCCTCTGAAGCGCAGGATTGACCATCCTAGGTTAGTGAGGTTGTTGTCTCGCTCATTATCCTGTGAAGCGGACTCCCGCCCAAGATGCCAGGTATCGCCGTCCGTTTCCACATCCAGCTTGCCCTCGTTGCAGAAGATGGCAAAATCCAGATAGTAGCCTCGTCTCTTGATCGGTACGAAATACTGACGCTGCGCCTCGATCTCGCGTCGCTTCAATTCGATCCAGAGATGATCTTCTAGTGGACTCTCGTCATAGAGATCGTTGATCTCCACGGCGCTGATAAACTTTTTCCAAGTCGTAGGAATAAACACGATGCGGCGCAGGCGTAAGCTGAGGATCGGCTCAGGTAGTTGGTCCAGTGGTGATAGCATCAGCTGGTAGTATTGTCTGTTCGTCTTCTCGTTGACCGGTTCGTCGGGGAAAAGCTGCCAACGGAACGCCTTGTGGATATCGACCACTCGCGCATAGTACCGGATGCTATACTTTTCGGCACCAAACACCTTGGTCTGATAGAAGGCGAGCCACTCGGGCGGCCAGCGCTCCTTGAGAAACCTATGGACGCTACTTACGGGGATGCGGTACCAATGTCGGTCCTGGGCGATGGCAAAGTCAGAGGGGTTGTTCATTATCGCCACCAGCACTTCGCCACGACGCGTAGTTTGCTGCGTTGATCTTGATTGCAGTGTCATTATTCTTCCTAGACCTTCTCAACGTGATGATCGAGAGGTGGAGCGATGCGTGAGCGAATAACTGACGAGGAATTGGTATCAGAGACAACCCGGATCATAGCGCATCGCTTTCTCGAACTGCCTCATCGTTTGGGCCCTCAACCGCCTCATGTGAGAGACTGTTTCGCACTCACCTGCTCGGCAACCTCACGCAATTATGTCTTCGTTGCCTTCTACGGGAATCATCCTTGTCTCAATAGTGGCGTCAGATCCGTCACGGGAGATCGATAGTTGTGTGCTATCATCATCGCCAGCCAATGATTGGCCTGCTCGAGTGAACATAGATCACGTTCAACGGCCAAGACAAGGCAGCCCACGGAGCCCGATCTACGAATACCCAAACGCTCGGCTTCTTGGCGGGCGGCCAGATCATCGGTGAGTAGAAGCCAATGGCGATGGTGAGCGATGGTCAGACATGCCGCTTCTCCTTGGTGCAAACGCTGAAATAGTTCCTCCAGCAGCTGCAACTCCTTTTCGGCGCACGCGCCCACCAAGCGTATCCACCCATCTTTTGCAAAGGGATGCACCAAGCGGTCGACACCCTGGTAGAAGCGATACCCTTCCTCCAGCCCCATCCTTATCTCCTGGTACACCTCGGAGGGAACGTAAATGGTGTCATAGAGTTGGCGCAATAGATCGAGCTGTTCGATGGCGGCAAAGTTCGAAAGTACCGTCGTATTGACGATGATGCTCATGCTCGCGTCTCGAAATAGTCGTGCAGTGCGTCGACTTCCTCCTGCGCCTCCTCGAGTGTCTCAGGTCCCAGATGCGGCTGAACGCCGTGTTCCACCAGGGCGTCCTTCATCTGGGTCCAACTCAGGCCGGCCAGGTTCGCTGCCTTGGCCAGCGAGATGCCTTCGACCTTGTACCGATAGATGGCCAGGCGTAAGCGCAGGTCAGCACGCGCACGCAGGAGATGGCGCAGGGCATCCTGGATGACGGCTTCTTCATTTTCATACAGTTGAGCTTCTACAAAGTCTCGCGCCTTTAGCATTTTGTCCTCTTGTTGGGATGGGCTCAAGACTGCTCTTACCTCACATATTATTATTAGTATAGCGCAATGACTCGGATCTCACAAGCTCTGTCAGAGCTTGGTTGCACGCAAAGTCTGTTAGAATCATTGAGGTTGTCAGAAAGGGGAATCTGAGTAG
>CAZMOW010000022.1:0-19251 GCA_964567975.1 uncultured Anaerolineales bacterium
AAAAAAAGGGGGGGGGGGGGGGGGTGTCGGCGACAGGGTGGATGTCAGCGATGGGGAGGGAGTGGGAGTAAAAGTGGACGAAGGGGAAGGTGTCGAGGAGGGCGTGGGAGTCACCGTTGGCTCGCGTCGGGTGGCCGTGGGGAGCGCTTCGGTCTCTGTGGCCGTGTTGGAAGGGGAAGGGAGCGATGTCGAGCGAGAATTTGCCTCGCGGCGTCCGCAGGAAATACAACAGAAGGTCAAACTGACTAGCAGTAGAATAAAACAGCAACGTTTAAGCATCTTATCCTCACAAGGCAGCGCGACAATCATACCACTTTTTCCTGCCTCGATATATAGTAGTTGGTGACGCGCCTCAGGATGCCGTCCAGATCCACGCTCGGTTTCCAACCGATACATCTTTTGAGCTTGCGGATGTCGGGTACGCGACGGCGCATATCCTCAAAGCCCTCTTCATATGCTTCGTCATAGGGCACATGTACGATCTCGGAGGGGCTGTCCGTCAGGCGGACGACGCGCTTGGCCAGTTCCTCGATGGTTACCTCTTCTGTGCTGCCGATGTTGAATATCTCGCCCACCGCCGACGGCTCTTGGGCCAGGGCAACGGCGGCTCGCACCACGTCGCCCACAAAGGCGAAACACCGGGACTGCTGCCCGTCGCCATAGACGGTGATCGGTTTCCCGTTCAGGGCCTGCTGGACAAAGCGGGGTATCACCATGCCGTAGCGCCCCGTCTGTCTGGGCCCCACGGTATTAAAGAAGCGCATGATCACCACGGGCAGGGCGCGTTCTCTGGCATAGGCCAGGGCCAGGAACTCGTCCATGGCCTTGGAACAGGCATAGCTCCAGCGGCTCCGTGTGGTGGGTCCCAGGACCCGGTCGTCCTCCTCGCCAAAGGGCACGCGGTCCCCCTTGCCATAGACCTCGGAGGTGGAGGCCAGCATGATCTTTTTGCGATATCTGGCGCCGATACGGAGCACCGTGTCGGTGCCCTGAATATTGGTCTCGATCACGTGAATGGGGTCCTTGACGATGAGTTCCACGCCCACTGCTGCGGCCAGGTGGTAGATGATATCGCATTCGCTCACCAGACGATCCATGACCGTCTCGTTTGTGATGGTGTCGATGGCAAACTGGAAATCGGGTCGATCCACCAGGTGCTCGATGTTCTCAAAGCGTCCTGTGGAGAGATCGTCCACCACGGTCACCTCATCGCCGCCGTCGAGCAGCGTCTCGGTCAGGTGACTGCCGATGAATCCACATCCCCCCGTGAGCAAGGCCCTCATGCAGTCTCCTCTCCTCCGTGCATAACGTACTTTTAGCTGATTCTAGGTCACATTTGCGGATAGGTCAAAGTTCTGCATGCCGGATATGCGTTGTACCTTATGTCCTGCTCTGGGGCTATGGCGACAGAGGGGGATGTTGTGCGACTATGGTCCCTTATTCTTCCAGCATCCGGGATGATCGGGGAAGAAGCATGAGCAGAGCCGACGTTCCGCCATTCTACAAGTTGATGAATCCTGTGATTCAAGCACTGAAGGAACTTGGGATCTACCCCCATGGAGGAGATCAGCAACTGGGTTATTGAGATTGCCGACCTCTCGCACCATTGGCGCAGCTTCTCGTATTTCTCGACGAGTTTAAAGGCCATCTCAGGCTCTCCTGGCCCTTCTTGACTAGAACATTTGTTCTATATACAATACCCTCATCTATGCTTTGACAGAGAGGAACCTTACGGGAGGTTTGTGCAGATGGAAGCCGAACTGGAATCCGCCATTGCTCACATAAGGGAGCGCTGGGGCCCCGATGCCATCCGCAGAGGATCCGTGCACCCTCCCATCCTGCCCACGGGATACGAGGCGATCGATGAACTGCTGGGCATCGGGGGTCTGCCCATGGGGATGCTGTGTGAGTTGGTGGCCCGGGCTACGGCGGGACGCACCGTCCTGTTGGGCGACATACTGCATGAGGCTCAGGAGGAGGGGCATCAGGTCGTGTACGTGGACGTGGAGCAGGGGGTGGACCTGGAACTCCTCAACCAGCAGGGGGTGTATTTCGAGGCTCTGACTGTCCTGCGCCCCACCAGTCTCCAACAGGGTCTGGACATCACGCACGACGTGGCTAGGAGGGGCCATGGGGAGGTTATCGTCTTCGACCGACTGCCCCCCTCGCCAGAAGGGGGCTTTGGGGAGATTTTCCGTCGCTGGCGCGCCGCCCTGGGCCCCTCGGGGTGCACGCTGCTTGTCCTCTCCGAGGTGCCCACGTCGTCCAGTCTGATCGGCGTGCGCCTGCTCCTGGAGCGTGAGGACTGGCTGCGCTGTCGGGACCGGATATGGGGATGCCGCTCCCGGGTGACGGTATTGAAGAACGCTCACGGTCCCCCCGGGCGATCGACGCCCATCACGCTGACCTTTCACCATCATATATCAGGAGGCGAGGATGAATCGCATCGCTTGTGTCTGGATTCCCCACTTTGTGGGACGAACGGCATCCCGTCGGCAGGGGACGGACTTCCGCCCCGTGATCGTTTACCGGGGCGCGCGGGTGCTGGATGCCTGTCTCCGGGGGACGACTCACGGCGTGCGAGAGGGGATGCCCCTGGAGCGGGCCCTGGCCCGCTGTCCTCGGGCCCACACCGTCCGGGCCGATAGAGGGGCGTACCAAAGGGCCTGGGAAGGGGTCGTGGAGACGCTGTTGACCCACACGCCTTTGCTGGAGGATGATGCCCCCGGACGTGCCTACCTGGACGTCCGGGGATTGGGAAATCATGGCCACGGTGAGGCGGCCTGGTGCCGGGCCGTGTCGAGAGCAGTGTACGGGGAGGGAGGGCTGAGGCCGCGCCTGGGGCTGGCAGGATCCAAGTTTGCCGCTCGCATGGCCGCCGCCTCCTGCGAGGATGGTCGATGGCACGTGGTAGAGGGCGGGGACGAGGATTATCTGGCGCCCCTGCCCGTTGAGGGCCTGCCCCTATCTGAGGAGGCCTTGCGGAGGCTGCGTCTGCTGGGCATCGAGACCATGGGCGCCTTCGCTGGGCTCTCGCGCACCGCCGTGGTGCAGCAGTTCGGTCCCCAGAGCCTGCGCGCCCATCGCTGGGCCAGGGGGGAGGACGAACGCTCCCTGGTGGGACGCCGCCGCAGGCGGCTGGAGGTCGATTGTCCCCTCGATTTCCCCGAGAATCGTCGCGAGCCCCTGGTGCAGTGGGTGTTAGCCGAGAGCGCGGGGGCGCTGGAGGCGGTCCATCGCCATCACCTATCCGTGGGGCGTGTGGTCCTGGGCGTGCAGTTGGACGGTGGGCGCAAACTGGAGGGCTCCCGCTGGGTGGGAAAGCCCTTGGGGCGGGAGGGCCTGGCCGAGGTCCTGCGCTATCTCCTCCATGGCCTGCGAGGGAAGGGGGAGAACCAGGGCGTGGTTGGGGTGCGCCTGACGCTAAAGGGCCTGGAGCCCACGGCGCGGGGGCAGCTGGGCCTCTTCGATCGCGCCCCCTCCCGCCTGAAACTGCAGGAGAACCTCTCCGAGCTCCGCCATAAGTACGCCACCTGCCATATATGCCATCCTCTGGCCCTTGAGGAGGATCTCCCCCTGACCGAGGAACGGTACATTCTGGAGGAACTGGTCCTATGAACCCCTTTTGGCCGCACGGATATCCCATAGAGTTAAAGACCGTGGGCCGCGTCCCCCACACCTTTCGCTGGAGGGGCGACGAGCACCGGATCAACTACCTGAACGCCCGCTGGCGCATACACACCCGCTGGTGGATGGCCGAGGAAGTGTGGCGTGATTACTGGGAGGTCATCACGGGGAGCGGTTACCTTTGCGTCCTGTACTGTGACCTGCTGCGGGACGGGTGGTACCTGGAGAGAGTCTACGAATGAGCGGGTACGTCGAACTGCATTGCCACAGCTGTTTCTCCCTGCTGCACGGGGCCTCCACGCCGGAGGATCTGGTGTCGCGCGCCGCACAGCTGGGTATGGGCGCCCTGGCCCTCACCGACCGCCATGGTCTGTATGGGGCGGTGCGCTTTTCGGTGGCGGCCCGGGAGGTGGGGATACATCCCGTGCTGGGCGCCGAGTTGGTGCTGCAAAACGGGCAGCACCTGGTACTCCTGGCCGAGGATGGGGAAGGCCATGCCAACCTGTGCCGCCTGATCACCCGCGCCCAGCGGGCGGGGGGGAAGGGGAAGACGCGGCTGGATCTGGACTGGCTGGAGGGCCACACGGCGGGGCTCATCGCCCTGACCGGGGGCAGGGACGGCTGGGTGCCCCACCTGCTGCTGCGGGGGCATCCGAGGCGTGCTGCGCGGGCTCTCCGAAGGCTGCGGGATCTCTTTGGGCCCCATAACCTCTATGTGGAGATCCAGCACCACCTGCGTCGGGGCGACGACCTGCTCCTGGGTGCCCTGGTGGACCTGGCGCGCCGCGAGGAGCTGCCCCTGGTGGCCACCAATGAGGTATATTATGCCCGACGCGGGGGGCACCGCCTGCGCGACGTGCTGGTGGCCATCGATCACCATCGCCCCCTGCAGGAGGTGGAAGGGCAGTTGCTTCCCAACTCAGAGTACTTTTTAAAGGCTCCCGAGGAGATGGGGCGCCTCTTCTCCCGCTATCCCCAGGCTCTGGAGAACACCCTGCGCATCGCCGCCCGCTGCGACGTGGACCTCAGTTTCCGCCCCCAGGCTATTCCTCCCTCGCCTTTGGATTCCGACCGTCCTGCCCATGTGGAGCTCGTCCGACTGTGCCACCGGGCTCTGCCCCACCGCTATCCCAGGGACGCGGGCGCGGCGCGCAGGCAGCTGCAGCACGAACTGGAGGTCATCCACAGGGCACACCTGTCCACCTACTTTTTGTTGGTGTGGGACATCGTGCGCTTTGCCGGGGAGCGGGGCATCCCCGTGCGCGGTCGGGGGTCCGCCGCCAGCTCCATCGTGGCCTACATGTTGGGAATCACCAACGTGGATCCCCTGGCCCACGACCTCCTCTTCGAACGCTTTCTCAGCGCCGAATCTCGGGTGATGCCCGACATCGACCTCGACATCTGCTCCCGACGGCGGGAGGAGGTGATCCAGTACGTGTACGAGCGCTATGGGGAATCTCACGTGGGCATGGCCTGCAACTATGTGACCTATCGGGCTCGCAGCGCCGTGCGAGACGTGGGCAAGGCCCTGGGGCTACCTCCCGACATCCTGGCCCGCCTATCCGGAAAGCTGCGGGGGCCGGGTCGCCCCTTCGCCGAGATACTGGAGGAGGAACTGGCCCCTCACGCTGGCCACGTCCTCTGGGAGGCCTTTGGCGCCCTGTGTCGGGAGATCCAGGGGCTGCCTCGTCACCTGAGCATACACGTGGGCGGCATGTGCATCACGCGCACGCCCCTGGTGGAACTGGTGCCTCTGGAACCGGCCACCATGCCCGGGCGGGTGGTCACCCAGTGGGACAAGGACGGGATGGAGGACGCGGGGTTGATCAAGCTGGACCTCCTCTCCCTGCGGACCCTCTCGGTGCTTGATGATACCCTGACCATGATCGAGGAGGGGGGGCAATCTCTACCGCATCTGGACCGCCTGTCCCTGGACGATCCCGCGGTCTATGAGGCGTTGTGCGCGGCGGACACAGTGGGGGCCTTTCAGGTCGAGTCGCGAGCCCAGCAGCAGGCATTGGTCAAGATGAAACCCCGCTGTTTCGCCGACATCGCCGTGGAGGTGGCCCTCATCAGGCCCGGTCCCTTGCAGGGGGATATGGTCCGCCCCTTTTTCCGGCGCCGCATGGGACAGGAGCCCGTGCGCTACCCCCATCCCCTGCTGGAGCCCATCCTGGAGGAGACGTTGGGGGTGATCGTCTTTCAGGAGCAGGTGATCCGGGTGGCCATGGCCATGGGGGGATTCTCGGCGGGCGAGGCCGACATGCTGCGGCGGGCCATGTCGCGGCGCAGGTCCCGGGAGGCGGTGGATGCCTTTCGGGGACGCTTTTTGCGCGGGGCCCGGGCAAAGGGGGTGCCCAAAAGTGTGGCCGAGATGGTCTTTGATCAGTTGGCCGGGTTCGCCAGCTATGGTTTTTGCAAGAGCCACGCCGTGGCCTTTGCCAAGACCACCTATGACACCCTCTACCTGCGGGCGCACTACCCCGCCGCGTACTATTGCGCCGTGTTGAACAACCAACCCATGGGCTTTTATCCTCCGCGGGTGATCGTGGGGGACGCCCGGCGCCATGGGGTGAAGGTGAGGCCCGTGCACGTGAATGCCAGCGACATCGAATGCCGCCTGGAGGGGGAGGCGATCCGCCTGGGTTTCATATACGTGGACGGCCTGGGCGAGGCGGGGGCGGAACGCATCGTGGAGGCGCGGGGGAAGGAAAGGGGGTACGGGGATCTGGAGGACTTTTTGGGGCGGACGCGCCTGCCCCGGCGTGCGGTGGAGAACCTGATCCTGGCGGGAGGCATGGATCACTGGGAGGGGGATCGCCGTCGCCTGCTCTGGCGACTGGGGCGTCTGCGCCCACAGGAGGACGGGTTGCCCCTGTCGGTCACTTGCGAAGACACCACGTTGGAACCTATGGGACCCGACGAGGCGCTGCTAAGGGAGTACGGGGCCACGGGATTGACCGCTGGGGATCATCTGATGGCCCTCTTTCGCTCCCGCGTGCAAGAGCGGGGGGCGGTGATCAGCCGGGCGCTGCGGGAGATGCAGCCGGGGTGCCGCGTGCGGGTGGCGGGGATGGTGAGCGCGCGGCAGGCTCCCCCCACGGCCAAGGGCTTTGTCTTTCTCACCCTGGAGGACGAGGGGGGGCTGGTGGACGTGATCGTGGCTCCCAACTTGTATCAGGCCCGGCGTGCAGTCTGGCGGGACGGGGTGATCCTGCTGGTGCAGGGCCGCCTCCAACGGGCCAATGGCCATGTGAGCGTACGGGCCGAGAAGGGGTGGCGGGTGCGGTGAATCGACGCCTGGCAGGTCAACCGAGAAAAGCTCCTTATGCCCTTACCTATCACCGAAGGTCATTCGTAAAACCCGTGCTCCTGGCCGGCTTTTGACACTGCGCCCATCTCATTGTATAGTAGCGCCATAATCGAATATGAGGCACTATAACAAAGACTGCGAAGGAGAGAGTAGGTGGGGGAAATCCCCCAGGGAGAGGGGATCGTCGACTGCAAGTCCCCTTGGGAGGCACTCCATCAAAGTTCGCTCTAGAGTCGACGGCAGAAGTCGCCTGCGCCTTTGGCGATGTGTAGGTCGCTCCGGTAGCCTACCGTTATGGAGGCAGTCGGTTCGCCCCATTGAAGGGCCGCCGACGGCAAGAGGGTCCCCTGCAGGGGATCAATGAGGGTGGTACCACGGAGTATCTGCGGCTGCAACTTCGTCCCTTGGAAGTTGCGGTCGTTTTTTTGTTGCTATCTCGATGACAGACCTGAGGATGGGGATAAGGACGATGGAGGGAGACGATATGCTGGAGGATTTACAGCGCATTCGGGAAGAGGCGGAGGAGGCACTGCAGAAAGCCGGGGATCTGGACGAGCTGGATGTCTGGCGGGTGACCTATCTGGGCAGAAAGGGAGCCATCACTTCCTTTTTGCGGGGTATAGGCGACCTTCCCCCCGAGCAGCGGCCCACCGCGGGCCGCATGGCCAACGAGGCGCGGGAGACGCTGGAGGAGGCTTTTGAGGCCCGGCGCGAGGCGCTGGAGCGTCGGGCGCTGGAAGAGGAGGTGGCCGAGGAAGCCATCGACGTGCAATTGCCCGGCAGACCCCAATCCCTCGGGTATATACACATCAGCCGGCAGACGCTGCGTGAGATAAAACACATATTCGCCCGCATGGGCTTTGACGTGCTGCGAACCAAAGAGGTGGAGGACGATCTCACCAACTTTCAACTTCTGAACTTTCCGCCCCATCATCCGGCGCGAGATATGCAGGACACCTTTTTTACCACCGAGGAGGATGTCCTCCTGCGCACCCATACGTCGCCGGGCCAGATACATGCTATGCGCAAATACCATCCCCATCCCTTTCGTGTGATCCTGCCCGGTAAATGCTATCGCTATGAGCAGGTCACCGTGCGCAGCGAGCATATGTTCTACCAGGTGGAGGGGCTGGCGGTGGGGCGTCACATCACCATGGCCGATCTAAAGGGCGTGCTCATCGACTTTGCCCACGCCATGTTTGGCGCCGAGCGTCGGGTGCGTTTCCGTCCCAGCTACTTTCCCTTTACCGAGCCCAGCGCGGAGGTGGATATCGATTGCTATCTGTGTGAGGGCGAGGGCTGTCCCATATGCAAGTACACGGGGTGGCTGGAGATCCTGGGTTCGGGCATGGTGCATCCCAACGTGCTGAAGAATGGGGGATACGATCCCGATGTGTTCAGCGGGTTTGCCTTTGGTATGGGTCCGGAGCGTATCTGCATGCTAAAGCACGGCATCACGGACATCCGTTACTTTTTCAGCGGCGACGTGCGTTTCCTGCAGCAGTTCCTGTAGACGCGGGATGATTTGAGAGAGATGAGATTTTACAAGTCTTCCCAACCAAAATTCTGCTTTAGAATCAGAGGGCAGTATGGGAAATAAAAACTCTACAATGGGCGTAGATCGATGTATATAAGACGGAGGTAGCGGAGCAAATGCGCGTTCCTTTGAGTTGGCTAAATGACTATGTGACGTGGGATCTTTCCGCCAAGGAGCTGGCCGAGCGCCTCACCCTGGGCGGATTGGAAGTGGGGGCCATCGAATATGTGGGAGAGGAATGGGATAGGAACAAGATCTTTGTGGGGCAGGTGTTGGAGGTGCGGGAGCATCCCAACGCCGACCGCCTGGTGCTGGTGACGGTGGACTATGGCGGGGAGGAGCCCATGGAGGTCGTCACCGGGGCTCCCAACCTGAAGGTGGGAGATGCCGGCCAAAAGGTCGTCTTTGCCATCGAGGGGGCCCGGCTCATCGATCCCTATGCGGATACCCTGCAATACAAAGAACTGGAAAGGACCACCATTCGTGGCATCTCGTCGGCCGGCATGGCCTGTTCGGAGAAGGAGCTGGGTATATCCCAGGATCACACTGGCATCATGATACTGGACGGGGATGCGCCCGTGGGCGAGCCCTTGGCCGATTATTGGGGTGACGTGGTGCTGGACCTGGATCTCACGCCCAACCTGGCCCGCTGTTTCTCCATCGTGGGTGTGGCGCGAGAGGTGGCGGCACTGACGGGCGGGGAGCGCGACCTGCCCACGCCCACGGTGGAGGCCGAGGGCGCGCGCATAGAGAGGCAGATCGAGATCAAGATAGAGGATCCCGACCTCTGCCCCCGCTACAGCGCCGCCCTGATCAGGGATATCGAGATAGGCCCCTCGCCCAAATGGATGCAGCGGCGGCTCATCCTAGCGGGTATGCGTCCCGTCAACAATATCGTGGATATCACCAACTATGTCATGTGGGAGATGGGACAGCCCCTCCACGCCTTTGACTATCGGCTCCTGCGTCCCGAGGAGGCCGGCGGCCCGCCCACCGTCATCGTGCGCCGCGCCCGACCCGGGGAGACGATGACCACCCTCGATGGGACGGAACGCACCTTCACGGACGAGATGCTCCTCATCACCGACGGCCAGGGACCGGTGGCCGTGGCCGGCGTCATGGGCGGCGAGGATACCGAGGTGACAGAGGATACGGTGGATATCCTGCTAGAGTCCGCCAATTTTGATTTCATCAGCATACGCCGCACCTCCCAGGACCTCAAGCTCCCCAGCGAGGCCACGCAGCGCTTTGGGCGGGGGGTGGATCCGGAGTTGACCCTGCCGGCCCTGAGGCGCGCGGCAGAATTGATGCGTACCCTGGCAGCGGGGACGGTAGCCCAGGGCTTTGCCGATGCCTATCCCAATCCGCCCGAGACAAAGGTCATCGATTTCAAGAACTCGGAGGTAGAACGCCTGTTGGGTATCGAACTCGTGCCGGAAGAAGTCATAGATATCCTCACCTCCCTGGATTTCGAATGTGAGATCTTGCCCGATGAGCCGCCCGTCATACGTACCACGGTGCCCAGTTATCGGTTGGATGTGTCCATCCCCGCCGATCTGGTGGAGGAGGTGGCGCGTATCTATCGCTACGACCGCCTGCCCACCACCCTCATTCGCGACGAGATGCCGCCCCAGGAGCCCAACATGGACCTGCGACTGGAGGAGCGGGTGCGTGACAAACTGGTGGGGTGTGGCCTTACGGAGGTGGTTACCTACTCCCTCACCAATATGGAGAGCGTGGCCGACCTCTCGCCAGGGAGCGAGGCGCCCGATCCCCAGGACTATGTGCGGCTGGCCAATCCCCTCTCTGTGGAACACGAGTATATGCGGCAGACCCTGTTGAACACCACGCTGGAGGCGGTGGAGAGGAACCTTCGCTACTTGGATCGGGTGGCTATCTTTGAGGTCGCTCACGTCTACCTGCCCCAACAGGATGAGAAATTGCCGCAAGAACCCCGCCGCCTGAGCATCGCTCTCACGGGTCCCCGGGAGGAGCGCTCCTGGCTGACCAGCGAGCGGGAGATGATGGATTTCTACGATCTGAAGGGAATCCTAGATGCCCTGTGTACCCATCTGGGCATCGAGGACGTCGAATATGCCCCTACGGAGCACGGCACGTTTCAGCCGGGGCGTGTGGCCATGATGTTTGTGGCAGGCGAGGAGGTGGGCGTGCTGGGTGAGGTGCATCCCGTGGTGCGGGATAACTATGACCTGCCCGAGCAGCGTGTCGCCCTGGCCGAGCTTGATCTGGAGGCCCTGCTGGAGGAGGCGGAGCCCCTTCAGCAGTTCGAGGCCCCGTCGCGCATGCCCGCGCTGAAGCTGGACCTGGCCATCCTTGTCGACGAGACGGTGCCTCCCGACGAGGTGGAGGCGGTTATTCGCGAGACGGGCGGCGAGCTCCTGGCCGACGTCATCCTGTTTGATGTCTATCGGGGCGAGCAACTCGGCGAGGGGAAGAGAAGCCTGGCCTATAGCCTGACGCTCCAGGCCCCGGAGGAGACGTTGACTACCGAGCAGGCCATGGAACAGCGCGAGCGGATCGTAGAGCGTTTGCAGGAGGCCTACGGCGCCCAACTCCGTGTCTAGCGAAAAAGGGCTTTCCAGAAATGCGGGTCTCAAAGCTTCCCGATCTTTGAGACCCACGTCCTTTTGTTTGCCTTTTGTTCGTTCTTATGGTAAACTTGTAAAAGGCGTATGTACGGGCACTGCAGAGCGCTTGAACTGCAGTAGTCGAATCAAAGGAGGGATGTTAACAAGGTACGCGGAAAGATAAAAAGGTGGATTGGTGGGTCTAACATCGTCTACATTGACGTATTATTCGCGTTCGTAGAACTGCAAATCAGGAACGTCCTGACGGGTATCCTCCGAAGCAGCTTTGCTCCTTGTCCCTCTGCGTTTTGGTTTCACGCTGCATCCGATTTCAGCGTCAGCGATGGCTGTCACCACCTCTGCGATGTGCCTCAAGTAACCATAGCTGTTGGGGGTAACATATGTCCATGTGTGTCGCACATACGCCAATGTAGTTTCTGTTGATCTATTCGTCAGAGGAGGTGGATCTTTTTATGTATGAGCCTGGTATGAAAGTAGTTCATCCATTCTATGGAGCGGGGACTATCGCGGAGGTTCAGGCAGAGGACATAGAAAACGAGGAACAAAGATACTATATTATAGAGACCGTTCCCAATCCCAACTCCACAGAGGTCATCGTGCCCGTGGAGGGAGCCGTCGATGCCGGCCTGCGTCCCGTGAATGATCTGGAGGATATCGAGGCCATGCTGAACGACGGCTGCGTGCCCCCCGATCCGGAGGATATCGAGGATGATTTCCGCACGCGGCAGGATGCCATGAAAAAGGGTTTGAAATCTGGCTCCTTCAAAAGGGCCCTGGAAGCGGTAACCAAACTCATTTTCATGAGTTCCGAGCGCTCTCTGAGTATTCCCGATCGGCAGATATTGGATAAGGGCAAGGATCTCTTGGCCTGCGAGGTGGCTCTGGCCTCGGATTCCAGTATGGATGTGGCACGGGAGAAGGTCGAACAATACCTGGGGGATATAGTACCCGAGGCATAGCCCTCACCTTTTTGTGGCGCAGCATATAGTCTAAACTCGATTCAGGAACACTACAGTTTGTGGTGTTGAAAACGGGCTTAGCTCAGGGGATCGACGATGACGCGGATGGCGGCCTCGCCGTTCACCGGGCACTTGTTCTCACACAGGCCACAGCCAATACATCGCTCGTGGCGCACCACGGGCACCTGCAGTGCTCGCGTGCTGCCCTGGCCGTCCCGCGCCTCCCTTTCTTCCAAGATGATGGCCTTTGCCGGCAGGGGGCACATCTCCTCACAGACGATGCAGGCGCTGCGGCCGGACCAGGCGAGGCATAGCTCGGGGTCGACGTAGGCCTTGCCGATGGGGATCTCTCTTTTTTCTTCCGGGGAAAGGGACGGTATGGCCCCCGTGGGACAGATGTCCCCACAGGCCGTGCACGAATAGTCACAGTGCCCCAGTCGTGGTACCAGGATGGGTGTGCATAGGCCCTCCATTCCCGATTCCGTCCAACTGGGCTGCAGGCCGTGGCTGGGACAGGCACGCATACAGGCCCCACAGCGAATACAGGTAGCGAGCAGTTCCTCCTCTTTTGCTCCCGGTGGACGCAGGCGGTGGGGGTTGGGATGGTGTGCGGTGGGGGCGATCCTTAGCAGCGCCAATCCTCCCAGGCTGGCGCCCAAGGAAGCCAGCAGCTGTCGCCGCGTGGGATCGTACCCTCTTCCCCGGTCCAGGCCGGCATGCCTCGCAAAGCCGACGGCGACTTGGGGGCATTCGGCTGCACAGTCCATGCACAGAATGCACTCCCCACTGTCGCTGGCATATGCTTTCTCCCCGTCGATGGTGCCCATGCGGCAGTCCTGTTCACAGGTGCCACATTCCACGCAGGACGAGGCGGCGTGTCGCTTGAGCCAGGAGACCCGGGACAGCAGGCTCAAGAGTCCTCCCAGGGGACACAGGTAGCGGCACCAGGCACGTTTCCTGACCACGTTCAGGGCCAGGATGCCTCCCAGTAGGAGGGAGAGGGGCAGCAGGCCTTGATAGTAGGGCTGTCTGTAGCTGAGGATGGTTCCCTGCAGGGTGGCGTCGACGGCGTCCACCACGCCGCGCAGAATGCCCGCCCTGTACAGGCCGCCCTCCAGCTGTACGATCAGCCAGTTTAGAGCGGGGATGATGAGGGTGGTCACACTCCGCACAAAGATGGTGAGGGGATCGAGGATCAGCAGGGTGGTGTTTCCCCAAAGGGCGGCGAAAAGGATCCAAAAAAGCAGGCCATACTTGGCCCCGCGCCATCCTGAACGCGCGTCCCCGTCTTTTGCAAGGGAGGCGGGCGTGGCATCGAGTAGCGTCCCCAGAGGACAGAGCCAGCCGCACCAGAAGCGTCCCAGGATCAGTGTGGCCGCGATCAGGAGCAGCGCCGGTGCAAAGGCCGTGGCCCATCCCGGGGTGGAGAGTGTGACGACCAGGGCCGCCAGGGGATCGACCCGCATCAATCCCTGTGCGTTCGCAGGGCGCTGCACGTCGCGAAAGGTATAGACCACCAGGGCGAAAAAGATGAGCAGGGAGACGATCTGTACGATCCGTCGCGCGCGTCGCCAGTACGCGTATTTCATATCCGTCCTCAGAGCTCGATCTCTTGGATATCGAGATGTCCCAGATCCATGTCCCCCAGGCCCATCTTGGCGGAGGCGGTGATATAGGATATCTCCTCGGGAGCCATCTCAAAGAGGGTGGTTGTATAGGCATCGACGGCTACGAGATCATGGCTGGCGATGACGGTATCGGCACGCTTGACGTCGTCCAGGTCGCCGCCGGTGGGGCCGTGATCCATGAGCATACGCACAGCGTCCATCACGGTGAGCTGTGGCCTGACCAGGGAGCTGATATCGGCGATGCGCTGTCCCAGATTGCGGTGCATCCCTGGCCGGTTCTCGATGGTGCCCATGAGGTTCTTGCCCGCCAGGGTCAGGCGGGCAAGGTTGTGGTGCTTGGCGATGGGCACGTCGATGACCACGTCTGCCTCCAGGATGGGCTGGTAAAAGAGCCAGGATTCGAGGTCTTGGCCCTCGGGGATGTCCGTCTCCATAAACCTGTGCTGGCTCATGAGCTCCATCCTACCCCCCACAGCCTCCACCGCCTCGGCGATGCCCGATCGCTCATAGGCCCTCTGAGCCGTGCCCGAAAAAGGATTATCCATGACGCGAACGCGCCGGGCGCCGGCGTCCAGGCAAAGGGTCACGAGGGTGGCCACCACCTGAGGATTGGTCGTGGAGGCGTATTCAAATGTGTGGTTGGCGTTGCAGATGTTGGGTTTGACGATGACGTCGTCGCCAGGTTTGACAAAACGCGCCATGCCGCCGATGGCCTTTATGGCCCGCTTGGTGATGACTTCTGGGTCCGGGCCATGCACGGCGGCCAGATAGGCCGCCTCTGGAGACGTGGGGGAGGGCTCGGGGGTGGCGGAGGGACGTTCGTCCTCAGTCAATGTGGGATTCTCTTCGCTTTCGATTTCCCTTGCCTGGGTGGTGGGAGAGGCCGTCACCATGGTGCTCGTCGGTTTCTCGGTATCTATTTCAAAGACGGGCGATGCCGCAGGTGTACAACCGGCGGCCACGGCGCCCAGTCCCAAAATGCTGCTCCACTGCAAGAGTTCACGTCGCGTTATCCTTTTCATGGTCATATTTCCTCACGATAAAGAGATTTCATTCAAATGTAGATTCACACATGCCAGACTGCCTGCTCTGAAAAATGTTGGGCGTCTTGGCGTGCTTTTTTCGATGGCGCCAATTTTGCCATTCGAGCGAGATCTTGAAAAGTCATGCCCGGATTGGTGGGTGACCCTCACGAGGCGCTCAGAATCTCTCGCATCTGCTCCGCAAAGGCCTCGCCTTCCTCGTCCTCGGTGAGGAGTTCGATCTCCTTTGGCCCCTGGGCTCCCAACCCCAGCTCGACGGCCCGGGAGATCTGTTCCTGCTCAAACACCGACCCCCGACTTACCTCCGGCGTGGTGCCAAAATGACGCAGGATGGCCACGCCGACGGCGTCTAGGGCCACCCGATCCCTGCTGGCCAGGACGACGTTGGCCTGTACCTGTTCCCCTCGGGCCGGACCTCCCCTTACAAAGACCTCCACGCCGTCCATCACGATGAGGTCCGGTGTGTAGGCGGCGTTGATCTCGGCGATCATGAGGCGCTGATGGGCCGAGCCGTGTAATTCGCTCATATAGTCGGTACTTTGGCCGGGCACAACCTTGGCCACCAATCCCACCGAGTTTTTCAGGGAGAGGGTAAAGTGTCCTCCGTAGCGGTGGGTCTTGAGACAGCAGGCCTGGACGATATAGGGCGTCTCTCGGGCCAGCCTGGCGATGGGGAATCCCTCTCGCCAGTGACTATTGGGCGGTTGGACCATCTCCCACTCCTCGGCCTCCAGTTCGTCCAGCACCTGCACTTCAAAGCCCAGTTCCTTTCCTAGAGAAAAGATTCCCTTCTGCTCAAGCACCTGGCGAGTTTGTCCCATGCCACTGCGGTCGGCCAGCACCATGTCATCGGCGCCCTGCTTTTTAAGCCAGTCCACAATGGTGCGCAGCACGTCGTTGTGCGTGGAGCCGGGAGCGGGATCGGCGCTGTTGTAATTGGGCTTTAGAAGCACCCGCTCTCCCTCTGGTCCCTTTGCGTTCAATAGGGCCAGGGCACGTTGGGCACCTTCCTTCCGCTCCGATGTGCGTATCAGGGCGACTTGATGTCGCGGGCCCTCGGTCGGTGTGGGCTCCTCTTCGGTCTCGGTGCTCGTCGGCTGAGGTGTGGTTGACATGACTTCCTCCTCGGTCTCGTTGGCGGTCGGCTGGGTGGGAGACGGCGTGGCCGTGGGTTGCGGCCTGGTCGCGGTGGGAGGATCCGCCACTTTGGCGCTTGTCGGTTCTTCGGTATCTATCTCGGAGACGGGCGATGGCGTACAACTGGCGGCCACGACGCCCACTCCTAAAATGACGCTCCACTGCAAGAGTTCGCGTCGCGTTATCCTTTTCATGATCATGTTCCCTCTCAAAATAAGAATACTTTGTTTATCTAAATAATATCAAAATATAACGGGACGTCAAATCGAGGAGGGAGCTTTCTCCCTCGAGATGGTGTGCACCGAATGCAAGTTGACAGGTTGGGGAGATTGTGTTACTATCGACCTGTGGTTGAGGACGTTCGATAATGGGGATAGAAGTAACATGGCTGCAAGGGACGTTACACGACAACGGACAGAGGGAACTTTTGTCTGGGGCGTGTATGCGCAGCTCTTGCATCATCATAGGACCTAGGTGAGTTGTCGTTTTGCCCACACAGCAGAAGGCTGACTCACCATCCGGACTGGTTCCCAAGGAACTGGTCCTTTTTGTTGTTTGCGGCGCATGTGAGATTCGGGACGGAAGATAATGGTTGTAGATTCTCTCAGATCACAGCTGCCCCACGGCTTGACCGATCTTTTTTTCGAGCAGGCTGCCCTCAAGACGGAATTGGAGGACCTGTTGCGGGAGGTATTCCACAGATGGGGCTATCAGCGCATCATCCTCCCCACCTTTGAGTATTACGATAGCCTGGCCACGGGCACTAGCGCGCTCCTCAAAGAGGAGATGTACCGCTTCTTTGACCGCGAGGGCCACACATTGGCCCTGCGACCCGACATGACGGTGCCCACGGCGCGGGTGGTGGGTACCAAGCTTTACGATCAACCCCTGCCCCTCCACCTTTACTATATAGGGAACGTGTTCCGCTATGAGGAGCCCCAGGCGGGGCGTCGCCGCGAGTTCACGCAGGCGGGCATCGAGCTTGTAGGGGCCGATACCCCCGAGGCGGATGCCGAGGTCGTCGCTTTGGCCATCGACGCCCTGCGGGCCATGAACATCGCCCAGTTTCAGATAAACCTGGGGCAGGTGGCCTTTTTGCGCGGGGTACTGTCTGAGGAGACGTTGAGCGACCGCGATCTGGGGTGTTTGGAGCAGGCCATCCATCGTCGGAACGATGTGGGGTTGCGGCGGACGCTGGACGAGTTGGGGATAGGAAGCGAGGCGGCCCGCGCCATTCGCGCCGTGCCCCGTCTCTGCGGCGACCGGGCGGTGTTAGAGGAGAGCCGGGGGCTGTGCACGAATGCGGCCTCCCG
Source organism: uncultured Anaerolineales bacterium (assembly GCA_964567975.1). Classification (GTDB taxonomy): domain Bacteria; phylum Chloroflexota; class Anaerolineae; order UBA1429; family UBA1429; genus JAWLEV01. Next base: position 17,167 of record CAZMOW010000022.1, read on the forward strand.
CCGGGCCATCGACCGTTTGGAGAGGGTGTACGAACTTTTATGCGCCGAGGGTGTCGGCGACCACGTCATTCTCGATCTGGGGCAGGTGCGCAGCATGGCCTATTATACGGGGATCACCTTCCATGGATACGTGGAGGGGTTGGGCTTTGCCCTCTGCAGGGGAGGCCGCTACGATGGCCTCATTGAGAATTTCGGCCAGCGTATGCCTGCCGTGGGCTTTGCCCTGGGTGTGGAGCGGGCCATGCTGGTCACCGAGCTCCCCATCAGGGTCGCCCCCGACCTGTTGATGGAGGCGAGCGACGATCCCGCCTATCGCCAATTGGCCGCCGCAGCTAGGGCCGAGGGTTTGCGCGTGCGGGTGGATGTGCTGGGACGCCACGGTGAGGCATTGCGAGACTATGCCCGAGCCATCGGCGCGCGGCGCCTCCTTTGCTGTCGGGGGGACGGGCGCTACCTGCTTATCGAGGGTGATCTGCAGCGTGAACTCGATTTACAGGCACTGGAGGAGGAGATCGCTTCATGGAAAGATTGACCGTCGCCCTGCCCAAGGGGCGCATGCAAAAGGATGTGCTTGCACTGTTTGAGGAGGCGGGTTATCCCGCCAACTCTCCGAACAGTCGTAAGCTGATACTGAGCGATAAACTGGGCATATTCCGCTTCCTCCTGGCCAAGCCGTTCGATGTGCCCACCTATGTGGAGCATGGAGCGGCGGCCCTGGGTGTGGCGGGTGAGGATGTACTGCGCGAGAACGAGTGCGATATCTATGAACCCCTGGGCCTGGATATGGGGAAATGTCGCCTGGTTCTGGCCGGTCCCCCAAAAGCCCGGGAGCGCGATCTGCGCACAGAGATCAACCTGCGCGTGGCCAGCAAGTATCCCCGTCAGGCTCGCGCCTACTTTCAGGAGCGGGGCCTCTCGGCGGAGATCATCTCCCTGAGCGGGTCGGTGGAACTGGCCCCCGCCGTGGGATTGGCGGACCTGATCGTCGACCTCGTGCAGACGGGACGCACCCTGCGCGAAAATGGCCTGGTGGTGTTGGAAACCATAAGCGAGTCTCAGGCCATGCTCGTCGTCAACCGCGCCAGTCACAAGTTGTATTTTCAGGCCATTCAGGAGATCATTCAGAGTTTATCGGACGCGGTGGCGCGGCGGCAAAGACGGGAGGTGGCGCAATGACGGAGGGGGCAACGTTGGTTCGCATCGTACACGGCGCGTCGGAGGCGCGCCGTACCCTCCTGCAGCGGCAGACGTTGGACACCTACGAGGTCTCGGAGGAACTCGCCGAGGGCATCGAAGAGCTATTTGGCGAGACCCTGACGCCGGAGCAGGTCGTGGCGCGCATTCTGGCCCGGGTAAAGACCGAGGGAGACCGCGCCCTCGTGCATTATACGGAACTCCTCGATGACACAGAGCTGACCAACCTGCGGGTGCCGTCGGAGCGCATTGAGGCCGCCTGGCAGCGCACCGACGAGAATCTGCGCCAGGCCCTGCGCCTCTGCGCGGAGCGTATTGAGACTTTTCACAAGAAGCAGCCCCACGGTTCCTGGTTGGCCTGGGATGACGACGGTGGCGCTTTGGGTCAGCGCGTGCGTCCCCTGGAGAGGGTGGGTGTCTATGCGCCCCACGGGACGGCTCCCTATCCCTCCTCCCTGCTCATGGCCGCCATCCCCGCCCGCGTGGCCGGCGTGCCCCAGATTGTCGTGGCCACGCCACCCCGAGGAGGGGCGCTGAACGATACCATCCTGGCTGCTGCCTACGTGGCCGAGATTGACGAGGTTTACAGCGTCGGGGGCGCCCAGGCCATCGGCGCCCTGGCCTATGGCACCGAGACCGTCCCCCGGGTGGACAAGATCCTGGGTCCCGGCAATATCTTTGTGGTGCTGGCCAAGCGACAGGTATACGGCAACGTGGCCATCGACCAGTTGCCCGGTCCCACAGAGACGTTGCTCATCGCCGACGAGACGGCCTCTCCCCGCTATGCGGCGGCGGATATGCTGGCCCAGGCGGAGCACGATCCCCTGGCCTCGGCGTTGCTGATCACCACGTCGGAAGAGTTCGCCCGGCGGGTTCGCCAGGAGATCGAGG
>CAZMOW010000022.1:19351-29814 GCA_964567975.1 uncultured Anaerolineales bacterium
TCGCCCCTCAACGTCTCTGACTTTTTAAAGGTCACGAGCATATTCGCGCCCGGTCCCGATACTAGACGACGGGTCAGCGGCGCCGCCATTCGCCTGGCGGAGAAGGAGGGACTCACGGCCCATGCCCAGGCCATCCGCGTGCGCCAGGAGGATCTGGATAGAGGAGAGACGATATGAACAAGACTGCGCTCAAGGCCCGCGAGTGGATCGGCAATCGCGTGCAGGGGTTAAAGGAATACGCCCCCGAACCTCTGGAGCAGATCGCCGAGAGGCTGGGCGTGCCCGTGGGACAGCTGATCAAGCTCGATGCCAACGAGAACCCCTACGGTCCCACCAGCCATACACAGGACGTGCTGCGCAGTTATACCTACTACCATCGCTATCCCGATCCCCTGAGCCGCACCCTGCGGCAGGCCATCGCTGACTATATCGATGTTTCCGTCGAGACGGTCATGGTGGGCAACGGCTCCGACGAGCTGATCGACCTGATCCTGCGCCTCTTTCGTCCCGACGGTGTGGGCGGGGGCATCGCTCAGGTGATCGATTGCCCTCCGACCTTTGGCATGTACCAGTTCTATGGTACGACCAACGATATGGAAGTGCTGCAGTTCCCCCGCAACGAGGCTTTTCGCGTGGATGTGGAGGGCATCGTGGAGCTGTGCCGCGAGGATCCCAGCCCGCGCATCCTCTTCGTCACCTCGCCCAATAACCCCGACGGTCAGGTCCTGCCGGCAGATGATCTGGAGCGGTTGTTGGATCTGCCCCTGCTGATCGTGCTCGACGAGGCTTATGTGGAGTTCAGCGGCGACTCGAGGGTGGGATGGGTGCAGGATAGGGAGAACCTGATCGTGTTGCGCACCTTTAGCAAATGGGCCGGCCTGGCCGGCCTGCGCGTGGGCTATGGCGTTTTCCCCGAGCAGCTGATGCACGCCCTGTGGCGCCTCAAGTCGCCTTACAACGTCAATGGCGTGGCCCAGGCGGCTGCTCTGGCCACCCTTGAGGAGATAGACCAGGCACTTGACACTGTGGCCGAGATCGTCGCCGAACGAGAGCGGTTATCAGAGAAGTTGCGGCAGATCTCTTTTCTACACGTCTATGAGAGCGAGGCGAACTTTATCCTTTGCCGCGTGGAGGGCCTGGCGATGGAGACCATTCGGGAGGCCATGGAGGCGCGGGGCATTATCCTGCGCTACTATGAAAAACCCCGTCTGAGGGATCACATGCGCATCACGGTGGGCACCCCGATGCAGGACGAGGCGGTGGTGCTTGTCCTGCGAGGGTTGGAACGGGAGGGAGGAAACGATGGCCGGTGAACGTACCTGCAACATCCAGCGCAAGACGCGCGAGACGGACGTCCGTCTGAGCCTCGATCTGGACGGCGAGGGCCGGTGGGATCTGGACACGGGCGTGCCCTTTATGGATCATATGCTCAGCCACGTGGCCAAACACGCCCTCTTTGATCTCACCATCACCTGTGAAGGGGATATCGAGGTGGACGCCCATCACAGCGTGGAGGATATCGGCATCGTCCTGGGACAGGCGTTGGACGAGGCGTTGAGAGATAAGGTGGGCATCTCGCGCTATGGACAGCAGTTGCTGCCCATGGACGAGGCCCTCGTGCTGGTGGCCCTCGATTTTTCGGGGCGTTCCCTGCTGGTGTACGATGCGCCCCTGCCGGCGTCCCGGGTGGGGGATTTCGACACCGAACTGGTCCCCGAGTTTCTTCAGGCCCTGGCGCGACATGCCGGACTCACCCTTCACGTAGAGTTACTCCATGGCGAAAACACGCACCACATCATCGAGGCCATTTTCAAGGGGCTGGGACGGGCCCTGCGACAGTCGGTGGCGCAGGACCCTGAACGGTCCGACGTTCCGTCGACCAAGGGGGTATTGTGACGTGCTGACCATCGTCGACTATGGGATGGGCAACCTGCGCAACGTGTATATGGCCTTTCGGCGCTTGGGGATCGAATCACACGTCACTTCGGATCCCCGAAAGGTGAGAGATGCGGAGGTGCTGGTACTTCCAGGTGTGGGGGCCTTTGGTGATGCCATCGATACGATACGCCGCATGGGCCTGGAGGAGGCCATCATCGAGGCCATCGCGGAGGACCGCCCTTTTTTGGGCATCTGTGTCGGCCTGCAGCTCCTCTTTGAGGTCAGCGAGGAGATGGGCCAGCATCGGGGTTTGGCCGTTCTGCCGGGCCGCGTGCGTCGCTTCCCCCGGGATCTGACCGTGCCCCACATGGGCTGGAATCAGATCCATCAGGAGAAGGACGTGGCCCTCTGGCGTGATCTGCCCGATGGAAGCTATGCCTATTTCGTGCATTCTTACTATGTGGATCCCGAGGAGGAAGACGTCATCGCCGCCAGGACCGATTATGGTGAGGACGAGGCGGGGGAATACATCCGACCCCCCGTGATCTATACTTCTGCCATCGCCAGGGGGAACCTGTACGCCATCCAGTTCCATCCCGAAAAGAGCCAGGACGTAGGAGAGCGCATCCTGCGTAACTTTGCCATCCAGGCCGGTCTGTTAGAGGAGGAGGTCGTATGATCGTCTACCCGGCCATCGACCTGCGCGGGGGACGCTGCGTGCGCCTGCAGCAGGGGGACGCGGACGCAGAGACGGTTTTCGCCGCTGATCCCACAGAGGCGGCGCGTCGTTGGGTGGCGGAGGGAGCGAAATGGCTCCACGTGGTGAACCTCGATGGCGCATTGGGGCAATCAGGTGCGGTGAATCTGGCGGCATTGGCGCGCATCATGGAGACCGTCGATCTGCCCATCCAGTTCGGTGGCGGGCTGCGCTCCCTGGAGGATATCGAGAGCCTTTTGGATATGGGTGTAGCGCGCGTCATTCTGGGCACCGTCGCCGTGCGCAGTCCAGAGATTGTGGATCAGGCCGTAGCGACCTATGGTTCGCAACGCATCGTCGTGGGCATCGATGCCCGGGATGGCCTTGTCGCCATTCACGGATGGGTGGATACATCGGATGTGCGGGCCGTTGACCTGGCCCAGCGAATGCAAGATTTGGGAGTCGAGCGCATAGTTTATACCGATGTCAAGCGCGACGGCATGCTCACGGGCGTGAACGTGGCCGCCACGCTGGAACTGGCCCGTGCCTCGGGACTGCCCGTCATCGCCTCGGGGGGCGTCTCCTCTCTGGACGATATCCACGCCCTCAAAACCCATGAAAAAGAGGGGATAGAGGGGGTCATCATCGGTATGGCCCTTTACCGGGGCCAGATCGCGTTCGCTCGGGCACGAAAAATAGCCGCATCGTAACGTACGGATTGAAGGAGAAGTGATCTATGCTAGCAAAGCGCGTCATTCCCTGCCTGGACGTGATGGACGGGCGGGTTGTCAAGGGGGTGAATTTTGTCGAGTTGCGGGACGCCGGGGACCCGGTGGAACATGCCAGGGTCTACAGCGAGGAGCGAGCCGACGAACTCGTCTTTCTCGATATCACGGCCTCCCACGAAAAGCGTGACATCGTCACCGACATGGTCCGCGAGGTGGCCGATGCCGTCAATATCCCCTTTACGGTGGGAGGTGGCCTGCGGACGGTCGATGACCTGCGTAACATCCTCCTGGCAGGGGCGGACAAGACATCTATTAACAGTGCCGCCGTCCGCACGCCAGAGTTGATAGACGAGGGGGCCAAACGTTTTGGTTCCCAGTGTATCGTGGTGGCCATCGACGTAAAACGCGAGGAGGACGATACCTATCAGGTCTACATCAACGGCGGGCGCGTTCCCACCGGCCTCGAGGGCGTGGCCTGGGCCAAGGACGTGGAGGAACGGGGGGCGGGCGAGATACTGCTCACCAGCATGGATCGCGACGGAACCAAAGAGGGCTATGCTATCGAGATAACGCGGGCCATCTCCGACGCCGTCTCCATCCCCGTCGTGGCTTCTGGAGGCGCGGGAAAGTTGGAGCACTTTTACGAGGCCCTGACCGACGGCGGGGCCAGCGCGGCCCTGGCCGCCTCCCTGTTCCACTTTCGGGAGTTGAGCGTCTCCGAGGTCAAAGAGTATCTGGCCGGGCGTGGCCTGCCCGTGCGCCTGTGAGTGCCGAGATGCTGTCCGAATCGCTGGAAAACGTGGGGACTCGGGCCCTCACCTGGAACGAAAAAGGGTTGATCCCCGCTGTGGTGCAGGATGCCCAGACGGGCGAAGTGCTCATGGTGGCTTATATGAACCAAGAGTCCCTGGAGTTAACGTTGGAAGAGGAAGAGACCTGGTTCTGGAGCCGTAGCCGGCAGACGCTGTGGCACAAGGGAGGGACGTCGGGAAATACCCAGTCGGTGTGCGAGATTCGCGTGGATTGCGACGCCGACACCCTGCTTGTGCTGGTGGATCCCGCCGGTCCCGCCTGCCACACGGGAGCCAGGAGCTGTTTCTTCCGTACTCTGTCGAGCGAGTAGCATACCACCACCAAAAAAAAAAGAGTATTGCATGCTATGGCTGTCAAAGTATGGCTATGGTATATGCTTATCTTTAGCAATCAAGGAGAAGATGTGAGCGAGACCATCGAGATACTGCAAGGGGTGATTGAGGATCGCAAGCGCCACCGGCAGGAGGGTTCCTACACCTGCGCCCTTTTGGATGCCGGCCGCGAGAAGATCCTGAAAAAGGTTGGTGAGGAGGCGGCCGAGGTGGTGGTGGCCGGCGCCCTGGAGAGCGATGAACGCCTCGTTTACGAGACGGCGGATCTCTTTTACCATCTATTGGTGATGCTGGCCGCCCGGGATCTGGGCTGGGAGGATGTGGAGGCCGAGCTCCGAGGGCGCTTTCGATAGTGGGCGGCGGCTTTACAGGACGTGAGCGGACATATCTTGTCGGAGGGGGTGGAGGCTTGTATGGATGATGAAAAGATCTTTTGTCATCCCATCGAGGCCATCCTCTTCGATCTCGATGGTACGTTGGTGAAGACGGAGAATCGCTGGGCGGCGATCTTTGCTAGGGGGCTGGAACCCCTGCGGCGCGTTTTCCCCGACCTCGATACGGATCGCTGGGGGCGCAAGTTGATGATGGCCGTGGAAAACCCCTCGACCTATGTAATCTCTGTGCTGGAGCGTGTGGGAGTGGGGGGCAGTTTTTTTGGGCTCGCCGATCTGGTACGTAGATCCAAGGGCTTGGCCACCCAGGGCGCCTCGACGACGGTGGAGGGGACGGACAAGCTCCTTGCCACTCTCAAAGATACCTATGTTATGGGCATCGTGACCACCCGCGCGCGCGCCGAGGCCCACGATTTTCTCCAGCGTATGCAGTACCACGATCTCTTTTCCGTGGTCATCACGCGCCAGGATATCTTTCGCCTCAAGCCCCATCCGGCGCCCGTGCGGGAGGCCATCGATAGACTAAACGTGTCTCCCCAGCACTGCGTCATGGTGGGGGACACGGGATTGGATGTGCGATCGGCCCGACGGGCCGGCGCCTATGCCGTGGGTGTGCTCTCTGGTTTCGATCACCGCGAGGAACTGGAACGCGCGGGTGCCCATCTGATAGTAGAGCGTGCCGTCCAGTTGCTGGACTATTTGCCTTCTCAGCAAAAGGAATAGCGATACACGTCATCTTGGGGTGTGTCGCTTTTTGGAATCGTTTTGGCCTCTCGTCAGCTGGAGGGCTCCTCCGTCGTCTCTATCCGCCACAGTTTGTCAAAGCTGTCCAGGCGATCCAGATAGAGGATGCCGTCGAGGTGATCGATCTCGTGCTGGAAGGCCTGGGCCAGGGTTCCCTCTCCCCGATAGCGAATGCGTTTGCCCTCCAGATCCTGTCCCTTGACGACGACGCTGCTGGCCCTCTTGACCAATCCCCGATAACCGGGGACCGATAGGCAGCCCTCTTCCATCTCTTCCTCACCCCGGGTCTTGACGATCTCGGGGTTGACCATCACGTATCGCTGGGCGGAGCCGATCTCGTTGCCCTCCTCGTCCACCTCGGGCGGTATCTCGATTACAAAAACGCGGCGCAACACGCCGATTTGAGGGGCGGCCAAACCCAGCCCGTGCACGGCGTGTAGGGAATCGAACATATCTTCCGCAAGCTGTTCAAGCCGCTCGCTGAAATGGGTGACCTTTTTTGATTTTTCACGAAGTGTGGGGTCATCCACGGTGACAATCGGTTTCACGATCATGACATGCATATCCTATAGTTAAGTAAACTACTCATATTTTAAATCTGAAGGTATGAATTGTCAAAGTGTGATATGGGATGGGGCAGGTTGTCAATCCGATTTGCATACCCTTCACTCGCATACATGGGATGGACGAGAAGGGCCGTTCCCGGGCATGTAAGAAAAGCCGGAACCGCAAAGCGGTTCCGGCTTTTCCATGCTCGCGCAACGTCAGCCAGTCGGGCCGATAATGGGGACAGGTGTGACCGATCCCTTAGATCTTAGGCTTCTTCCCCGCCATTGCTTTCATCATCCATGACCGATTTGACATCCTCCGATGCCTCGTCTAGCTCGTTGGAGGCCTGTTTGAACTCTTTGATGCCTTTGCCCAACGCACCGCCAATTTCCGGCAGCCGTCCCGCACCAAAGATGACGAGCACGATCACAAGAATGATAATGAGTTCTGCCGGACCAAGTGTCTTTAACATTCCTCTTCTCCTTAGGATTATCCTGTATCTTCCATTGCACCCAGGTTTTCATTTGCGGACGCAAATTTACGCGTCAGAGGCAGATTCGCCCTCGTCGTCTCCCACATCTACCTCCTGGCGGAACTCTTTGACACTCTTGCCAAGGGCTCCGCCAAGGCTGGCGAGCTTGTCCGCTCCGAAAACCGCGATGACGATCACGAGGATGATGATCAATTCCGTGGCACCAAGTGTCTTCAGCATTATCGTCCTCCTCAGATTGTCCAGTCGTGCCTGCTGTGCCTATTCCTCTTTTTCGTTCTCATCTGCATCAGGAGCGTCCCCTCCCGGATTCACCTCTCGGCGAAACTCCTTTACCGTCTTGCCAACGGCACCGCCCAGACTGGCGAGCTTGCCCGCTCCGAAAATGGCGATGACGATGATGAGGATGATGATCAACTCTGTCGGACCAAGATTTGGCATTTCTCACTCCTGCGATATTTTATGTCAGTATATCTGCATGTGGTGTAAAAGTCAAATCATCCCAAAAGTGCTATCAGGGCGGCCTGTCCTTTCCTATTGACAGTTTCGTGGCCCCCTCGGCATGCTTTTGCCGGGAAAAGGGCTATTCGATATCCACCTCATAGTCCAGGGGCACGAGTTCGATCCAGGTCTTGCCGGGCTTGAGGGGGATGATGTTGCCCTCGCTGTCATAGTACTCTACGAGTTCGCCGGGTTTCTTCTCGACCCATTGCCCCTCGACGACTACCCCGTCACGGCAGATCTGCGCGGGTCCCGATCCCGACATATCGATGTCGAGGAGGGGAGCCCCGTGGGCGTGATCGAGGATGTCCGTCCCTTTGTGTTCCGTATAGAAGAGGATCACGTTTTCCGCATGAATCTGGTCATCGGTCAATCCGTCCATATGGGGTTTCCCCTGTACCTGCCGCAAATAGTAACCCCTTTCTGGGATATAAGTCCAGTCGGCCACACACTGCCAAGGGTAGGGAATGTGGACGGTTGAGGCATCTTTTCCAGTGGGGACTTGGGTGTCGAACTGATATCCTTCGATGGGTTCTTCTCGCTCCCATCCCTTTTCCTCCAGGTATTCACGGAGGGCTTCCACCGACGTGTATGCACGCCCACGCCAATCGTATCCGTAAAGGTATCCATAGGGTTGCGGATGGAAAAACTCGTCGAGGTCTACAAAGGGGGCCTGGGATATCATGTACCGCACCCTGTCGTGGGCTCCAGTGTGAACCAGCGCCCCGTCGTACTGGGGCACGATATTTAGGGTGACCAGGCGAGAGCTGCGGATGGGGCGAATACGCTCTGTGTCGTTGTTCAGATAGATTGCCGTCAAACGGGTGAGCGTCCATCCCTCCATGAGCTCCTCATAGACGATGTCTGCCTCTCCCAATCCCTCTTGAGGTCGAACCTGAGGGTCATTGCCCACACGTACCGCCAGCACACGCCGCCGCAACTGATCGATGTCTTCCACTTTGGTTCCCGTCAGGGGGCTGATATCCTTGGAAGTGGTGGGAGTGGGCGTGGGTTTGGGAGTGGCTGTGGGCACGGGCGTGTTTGTGGGTACGGGGGTAAAGGTGGGCCTGGGCGTTTCAGTCGCCGGAACGACTTTCCTGGTTGGTGTGGCCGCTTGCTCCCCCCGGCAGGCTGTGGACGTGATGGCGATCAAGAGCAAAAAGAAGCCGATGTACATCAAGTGGGCTGAGGCAATCCCGAATTTAGAAAGAGTCCTGCAAAATCTACGCATAGAAGCATCATCTCCATTCCTGGTATATCCCACAAAACAAAATGATTATAGCACATACCAGTATAGGGCGAAAACGCTGTTCAAAGGGAATTACAGGCCTTTCGTGTCTTTTGAGGCGTCATATGGCCTGGGGAGGTGTACGAAGAAGCAGCTTCCGACGCCCGGTTCACTCTCTACCTTGAGGCTGCCATCCAACTGATTCACGATCATATTCGAGATGGCCAGACCGAGCCCCGTTCCCTCGCCACGCTTGCGCGGGTGGCGCACCGTGTAGAATCTGTCAAAGATATGCTCCATCTCCTCCTCTGTCATTCCCACCCCTGAATCCCTGACAGAAACTATGATTTGGTCACCGTTCCCTTGATAGGACAGAGTGATCTTGCCTCCCGCCCCCGTGAAGTTTATGGCGTTGCTCAGCAGGTTCGTGAGCACCTGTTCCAGCCCCCCTCTGTTGGATATGAATTCCTCGCTGTCGGAATCCTCGATCTCCACGTGCAGGCCCTTTTGTTCGGTGAGGAGCAGACAGCCGTCGATGACGGAACGCACAATTTGGCGCGCCTCCACGGGCTCACGGGAGAGTTCGTGCCTGCCGGCCTCGAGGCGGGTCAGGTCCAGTAGGTTCTCGATCAGGTGTATCTGGTGTTCCGCTCCAGCAGGAAGAGGAAAACGTAGGCTATGCTGCTCAATAGCGTCAATGGCAGGATGGCCTGGTGTCCGATAAGCCATCCGCCCATGATGATGGGCCAGAGATAGGCCAGGACGAAAACGTATCCGTCGGTGCCCAAAAAGAGAATCAGAAGCGTGGTAAGGACGATTTCCACGCTGAAACAGAGCTAGCCCAGAAATAGGACATCGCGCTCTTTCCAAAGACTCAGTCTGCCATTTTCCATCACTTGGCTCTTTTGCTCGCCTGCTTCTCCACGTGGTCCGGTAACCATACGAAGAGGCTCTGTTTGCCGTCCTCGTCGTGCTGCACAGAGATCTCTCCGGCATGTTGCCGGACTATGTTGCGGGCAAATTGCAGGGCATCGGCGAGCTCGGCACCCTTTGCCGAGCTCGGCTCACAGCCCGCGTCGGTGACCACGAACTCCAGTCCGCCCCCTTTGGCTCTGCTTGCTCCGATTTGCACCTGTCCGCCCCGGGGGCTCAGTTCCGTGGCCGATTTGAGCAGGCCGGACAGAGCGCGGGACATGGCCGTGCCGTCGATGTTGCCGCGCAAAAGTCCACCACACGAGATCTTTAGATCTATGGCCCTTTCGTTGGCGATCCGCGCTGCGGCCGCGGCCGCGGATCGCAGCACCGGCGCTACACGGGTGGGGCTTCTTTTTATGGGCTGTTCGCGACCCATGCTGGACGCGGAGGCCATACTGGAAAGATCGTTGATCAGGTTGCTCAGCTCCTGGGCGTCCTGTAACATGCTCTTCAGATACCGTTCCTTGTCCTCCTCGTCCTCGCCAGCGCGGTCGGAGAGGAGCAGGTTCAGGTGAGCCATGAGCGTGGTCACCGGCGTGCGCAGGCGGCTGGAGACCTGGCTCAGGATACGGCGCTTTAGATCGTTGATCTCTCGGCGCTCCTCCTCTCGCGTCTTTGCGATGCGCTCCATGACCGCCCAGATCCGCGCCTCGAGTTCTTCAGGCTCAAAAGGCTTGGCGATATAGTCGTCGGCTCCTCCCCGTAGTCCCTGCACACGGGCCTCCACCTCGCCCCTGGCCGAGAGAAGGATAAAAGGAATGCTGGAGCCCGTAAGACTTTTGACGCGCCTTTGAAATTCAAATCCATCCATACCCTCCATGAGAATGTCCGATACGATGAGGTCCGGTGGTTCCTCGATCAGCATGTCCAGGGCCTCGGAGCCGCTCTCGGCCGCTGTCACCTCATAGCCCACGCTCGAGAGGAACTCTTGCAGCGAGAACAGCAATTGGGGCTCGTCGTCGACGAGTAGAATGCGCGCTTTCATTGATCTGGCCTCCCCAGGAATTTTCGCTAAAATGATAAGATGATGAGTTCATACACAAGCAGTATAGCAGAGGACGCCTTTACGAACGGATAGGCAACATAAAATAAAAGTAAAAATGACATTAAGATTCTCGATGTCTCTTGATACCAGC
>CAZMOW010000023.1:0-29719 GCA_964567975.1 uncultured Anaerolineales bacterium
CCCTCCGATGCGGCCTCCCTTGTGCAGGTACTCCAGGGTGTCCAGGCAGACGAGTTGGACCAGCGTTTGGCGCACTTTTTTCGCCGCGGCCAACATGGCCCGTGCATGGCCGCCGTCCTCGCGGGCCCGGGCCGCCGCCAGCACCTGCCAGCCCAGACTCATGGTGGGCCCCTTGGCGTCGAGGCAGTGAACGGGGATATCCATCTGCTTTGCGGCCTGTTGGGCCGCGTTAAAGGTACCGCTCATCTCGCTGCTGATGGTGATCATCACGATCTCCTCGGCGCCGTCCTCCTTTGCTTCTCTGTAGGCCCTCATAAAACGGGCGGGATTGGGGTGCGCCGTTTTGGGGTGCACTGCATCCTCTGTGAGGCGTCGGTAAAAGGCCTGTGGTTGCAGGTCGACGTGGTCGCGCAGCGTCTCCTCGCCCCAGATGATGAGCAAGGGCACGACGATGATGTCATGGGCATCAAGGAGTTCTTGGGGGATGTCGCAGGTGCTGTCGGTGATGAGGGCGATCTTATGAGATGGCATGATGTTTCCTCCCGTCTATGCTTCGTATCCTTTGGCGGGGAGCGTGTCGAACGGGTTGGATTGTACCGTAAATCTGCCAGGATTGGTAATCTGCGAAGCGAGAATGTTCGATGGCGCACTGGCGGGTACTTTTTGGACTTTTTTACCTATTACGTCTATCATATTCTCTGTCTCGACGATAATGACTATTGGATAGGGAGTACTATATATCGTGATTGTGCGAAAAACAATCACGATGTGTGACCCATATTTCTTTTGGCTCCCCTTCTCAGGGCAGCCACGATTTGATCTGAGGGAAAACATGGACAAGGAACGGCGCGTCATCTATCTTGATCCTCGCAATCTGTTGCCCAGCCGGCAGAACGTGCGCTCCGATCCCGGCGATCTGGCACGGTTGGCCGATACGATTCGCGAGTTCGGTCTCCTGCAGCCCCTGGGGGTGCGGCCCGACGACCGGGGTTACCGCGTGGTCTATGGCAGCCGCAGGCGCAAGGCGGCCATAGACGCCGGACTGGCCCGGGTGCCCTGCATCGTGCTGGAAGATCTGAGGGAGGCCGACGTGATCGTACAGCAGATGCTGGAGAACCTCCAGCGTCTGGATCTGGGGGATATGGAAAAGGCACAGGCGTTTGAGCGCCTCCTCCAGCGCCTGATGGATGAGGGGTTCTCACAATCGGACGCCCTGGAGGAGATGGGGCGCATGTTGGGCCTCTCCTCGCGGCAGATCCGCCGCTACCTGCGCTTGCACGAGCTCTGTCCCGAGGTGCGGCACCTGGTGGCCGAGGGGGAACTGGGCGTCACCCACGGTCAGCACCTGGCGGGCATAACGCCGGACGAGCGGCAGGCCCGGGTGGCCCAGTTGGCGGTGGAGGAGGGGCTCTCGGCGGCCGAGCTGTCGCGACTGTGCACAGCCCTGCGTCACAACGCCAACGTCGATCCCAGTCTGGCCCTGCACATGCTGCGGCGCGGCGAGCGGGTGGCTGTCATAGAGGAGCGATCGCGGCAGACGCCCCCCGCCATGCCCTCTCGCCCCAGTGTCGAGGAGGAGGACAAAGATCTTTGGGATGAGGAGGAAGAGGAATCCTTTGACGCATATGAACACCTGCAGCCCTCCGCTCCCTCGGAGGAGCGCTTGCAAGAGATCGATTCGGTGGACGAGTTCGTGGACGAGGTGCAGCGTCTGACGCAATGTGTGGAAGGGGGACGGTTCCAGCGACTGCTGACGGCCGATGAGGGCAGCATGATCAAGGTGGGCCTTGCGGCGCGGCAGCTGCGCTTCCTGGCCGATGCCGTCTCTGCCATCGTGGATGCCTCGAGCCGGCGTTGATTTCCCGTGATAGTGAGAGAGTGATGACAAAGAAAAAGGTCTCCCTCGTAAAATGCAGCGATTATGAGCCCTCCCGCGTCGAGTCCGCCCTGCGGCGCAGCATCGATCTGTTGGGGGGCATGGAGGCCTTTGTGGCGGCGGGGCAGCGCGTCCTGCTCAAGCCCAACCTGGTGCGGGCCGCAGAGCCGAAGCGGGCCGTCTCCACCCATCCCACGGTGGTGGCCGCCGTGGCCAAGCTCGTTCGCGAGGTGGGGGCTGTCCCCGTCATCGTCGAATCCCCGGGGGGACCGTACAACGCCGCCACGCTGCGGGGGACGTATCGTCGAACGGAGATGGATTGGGCGGCCGAGGTCGGCGGCGCGGAATTGAACTATGATGTGGAGGCCACCCAGGTCTCCCATCCCGAGGGCAACGTCCTGCGCAGGCTCGACGTGGTGGAGCCCCTCCTTGAGGTGGACGCGGTGATCAACCTGGCCAAGCTCAAGACCCACAACCTCACGGCGCTGACGTTGGCGGTCAAGAACCTCTTTGGGCTGGTTCCGGGCATCGTCAAGATCGGCTACCACGCCAAACTCCAGGATCGGCGGCTCTTCTGCGAGGGTTTGGTGGATATCTTTACCTACGTCCGGCCCGTGTTGAATATCATGGACGCCGTGGTGGGCATGGAGGGGCAGGGGCCCTCGGGCGGGGATGCACGTTCTTTGAACGCCCTTATGGCCGGCGCCGATGCCCTGGCGGTGGATATCGTGTCCGCCGAATTGGTGGGCTATGATCCCATGGAGGTTCTGACCACCAGGGTCGCTGCCGATCGCGGCCTGACCACGGGGCGGCTGGAGGATGTCACCGTGGTGGGCGACTCGCTGGCCTCATTACAGGTGGACGATTTTCATCGGGGCGTGGAAGCGGACATGGATCCCGGTCTCCTGCCGGGCTTTGTGCGTCGTCTGGTGGGGCTGGACGGTTCCGCCCCAGAGGGTGAGGGGGCCGGCGGCGGACTGATGCATACCCTGAGCCACGGCTGGATGTGGCGCCAGCTTGTGACCATGCCCCACGCGGGCGAAAAGTGTACCGGTTGCGGCTACTGTGTCGACCATTGTCCTGTGGAGGCCATCGAGATCGTGGATGGCAAGGCGCGTATGGACCCCAAGATGTGCATCCGCTGCTACTGCTGCCACGAGCTGTGTCCCCAGCTGGCGGTAGAGTTGCGCAGACCCCTGCTGGGCCGTCTTCTCCTCGGTGACTAGCCCAGAAAATCCAGATTAAAATCCGCCTTCACATCCCTCACAAACTTTTTCAGCACCGTCACTGTGTCCACGACGTCGTTCAGATCCAGGGTACACACGGGAGTGTGTGAATACCGTCGCGCCAGGCCGAGGCCCGCCGTGGGGACGCCCTGACGGCTGAGGTGGATGGCCCCCGAGTCGGTGCCCGCCTTGCCCACGATGGTGCAGGGCTGGAGCGCGACGCCGCACGCATCGGCTGCGCGCCGCAGGCGGGCATTCATGGCCGGGTGTGCGATCTGGGCGCTGTTGGCCAGCAGGAGCACGGGACCCTCCCCGATGCGAGCGGGCAGTTCCCTGTAATAGTCCACGTCGGGGGTGCCCCCGGCCATGAACGTATCCACCACGACGGCGCAGTCGGGTTGCGCGGCATAGGCCGCCACCCCAGCGCCGCGGAACCCCACCTCCTCCTGCACGCAGATCACGCCCTGCAGTGTGCAGGTCAAGGGCGCGCCCTGCAACTGGCGAAAAAGTTCCAGCAGGATGGCGCAGCCGATGCGGTTGTCGATGGATTTGCCGCAGACCCTGTCGCCGTTCTCGTAGCGCAGGAGGGGGCTGTAATAGGCGACGGGGTCTCCCACCGCTATGCCCATCTCCTCCACTTCCCCGGCGCTGTTGGCGCCCACGTCGATATAGAGTTCGTCCGGAGGAAGTACCTCCCGTTGCTCTTCTGATGTCTGCAGGTGTCCGGACTTGACGCCGATCACGCCCAAGTGTCCATTGACCCGCACCCGCCTGCCCACGAGCATGGGAGGGATCACGCCGCCCAGGGTGTCGAAGCGGAGAAAGCCCTGGGCATCGATGCTCTTGACCATGGCCCCGATCTCGTCCGAGTGGGCCGCGACCATGATGTGGGGCCCGTCCCCGCTTCCCCGCCGCGTGGCGTAGAGATTGCCCATGGAATCCACCTCGACATCGTCTGCCAGGTCGGCAAAGGCGTCGCGCAGGTAACGCACCACGTCCTGCTCGAATCCGGCCACGCCGTCAAGGGCCGTCAGTTCGCTCAGCGTATCGAATAACGCTTCTTTCACAATTTCCTCCCATAGATGCGTATCCCTTTATACGTCAAGGGGTCACGCTTTGCTACGTGACCCCTCGATACTGGTCTTCTTAAAGTTGTTCAGGTGCTCAGAGGTCGGGCGTGAGGAGTATCTTGCAGGCCTCGGTCCCCTCGTGGGCGATCTCCATGGCCTCGCCCAACTCCTCCAATGGCAGGGTGTGGGTAACTGGCGTTTCCAGATCCACCCTGCCGGTGGCGGCGATGGCCACCGCCTTGCTCACATCCTCGTCGGTATAGACGCGGATGGGCTTGCGGGTGATCTCCCGGAAGAGGAGCATGGTCATGTCCACCGTGGGGGGCGTCTTGGGCATGCCCACCTGCAGGATCTGCCCGCCGACGCGCACGATCTTGCCCGTCTGATCCACTGTGGCCTGCACGCCCGCGGCGTCAAAGGCCACGGGAACGCCCACGCCGTCGGTGGCGTCCAGGATGACCTTGACGGGATCCTCGGTGGTGACGTCGATGACCTCAAAGCCCAGTTCGCCGGCTATTTCCTTCCGCTTGGGGCTCATCTCGGAGACGAACACCTTTCGTGCGCCGGCCAGCCGCGCCACCTGGGCCGTGAGGATGCCCACGGGGCCAGCGCCTAGCACGGCCGTCACATCGCCCACCTTCAGCGCCGAGGCGCGCACGGCGTGCACGGCCACGGCCAGGGGTTCCACCAGCGCGCCCTGCGCCATGGAGATCGACTCGGGGAGGATGTGGATGGTGTGCAGGGGCACTGCCACGTACTCGGCGAATCCCCCGTCCTGGTCGATGCCCACCAGCCCCAAGCGCTCACAGATGTGGGGGATGCCGCTGTTGCAAGCGTAGCAGTCCCCACAGAAGAGGAGGGGGTTGATGGCCACCCGCGTCCCCTCTGCAAAGGCATCGTCGTCACATTCTACGATGGTCCCCGAGAACTCGTGGCACAGGATGAGGGGCGGTTTCGCGCGGGGATGCTTTCCCAAATAGATCATGATATCGGAGCCACAGATGCCGCCATGGCCGACTTTTACCAGGGCTTCCCCCGGCCCCGCCGTCGGACGCTCCACTTCCTTGTACTCGATGCGCTCGGCGGCCGTCCAGACGGCCGCTTTCATCGTTGCTGTCATTTTGGTCTCCTCGTCGTATAACTATTCTGGTGCGACGATGGGGTTCCTCAACACGCCGATCTCGCTGACCTCGACCTCGAGGACGTCGCCGATCTCGATGCGCCCCATACCGTCCGCGCCGCTGCAGATGATGTCGCCGGGCATGAGGGTCATAAAGGAGGTGACCCACTCGATGCATTCGCCCATGGTGAAGCACATATCCCTGCCCGTGTTCGCCCGCTCCACCTCGCGGCCGTTGAGGCGGCAGAGGACGGTCAAGTTGTGGGGATCCTCGACCTCGGTCTCTACCACGGGGCCTATGGGGCAAAAGGTGTCGCAGATCTTGAAGCGGGTGCTGACGATAGGGCGTTCCACCGTCTTGAAGCGGAGGCTGGTCACGTCGTTCACGCAGGTATAGCCCGCCACATAGTCCAACGCCTCATCGGCGGAGACCAGATGGGCCTTTTCCCCCATGACGATGCCCACCTCGGCCTCGTAGATGACCTTGGCGCAGACATCGTGGTAGATCACGGGGTCCAGGTGCCCGATATTGGTGTTGGGCGGCTTCATGAAAATGGCGGGACCATCCCGGTAAGCATTGTCCTCCAATTCCTCGTACAGATCCTTGTACACCAATCCCAGCCCCATCACCTTGTTGTGTGGCTCCACGGGGGCCAGCAGTTTGGCCTCTTCCAGGGGGCAGATGGGATCGCCCACATCCATGGTGCCCCAAAGCTCGCCCTCCAGTTCATGTATGGTATCGTTAATGACAACGCCCCAGGATGTCTTGTCCTGCCAGGAAAAACGTGCTACCTTCATCTTACAGTCTCCTTATCATCTATCGTGGCGTACAGACTCAAGGATGGTACTATTCACCCCTGAGCGTGCGCCGCCGAGAACGCCTCGTCGGAGATTCTAACGGGCTTTTGGGTATCTGTCAATTAGTTTTGTAGGTGGCCACGCCGTTCCTCGTGCGGGCATATTGGTAGGAGGAAAGAAGCGGATTTCGCCAATTTGACCCCGTGGGCGGATGATCATACAGTACGCGGCGGTATTATGATCTCGAAGAGGAGTCTTTTTTTGCCCAAGCGCGACACAGAGCACTCGGCATCACCCCAAATGTCCTCGGAGATCCAGGCGCGTAACGCCCGGGCTTTTACCAGCGATATGGCCCTGTTCCAGATTGCGGTGACCTTTATCAGTTCCACCACCGTCCTGCCCTCCTTTTTCGCCATGCTGGTCGATTCGGAGGTGGCCATCGGCGTGGCCACGGGGCTCATCAGCGGGGCCTGGCTGCTGCCGCAGCTTTTCGTGGCCTCTTTTGTGTCGCGCCTGTCGTATAAAAAACCCTTTATGATGCGTGGCGTCTGGGTGAGCCGTCCCCTTTTCTTCCTCATGGCCGCTGTGGTCTGGCTCTTTGGGCAGCGCGCGCCCGTGTTCGTATTTGTCTTCTGTGTAGCATGTATCTTTGGATTCTTTGCTCTGGATGCCACGGTGAGCGTGCCCTGGTTCGATCTGATGGCGCGGGCCCTGCCCGACCGGCGGCGGGGGCGCATTCAGGGCACAGCACAGGTTCTGGGGGGAATCGGGGGCATGGGGGTGGGGTGGCTCGTGCGCCATATGTTGAGCGATACGAGTCGCTGGGATTTCCCCACCAACTATGCCCTGCTCTTTGCCACCTCCTCGGCGGTTTTTATGGTGTCGGGGATCTTTCTCAGCTTTATCCGAGAGCCCGAGCCGCAGCCCTCGCAAGACAGACCAAGCGTGCGTCAGGTGTTGGCTTCCCTGCCGCGCATCCTGCTGAATGATCGCCCCTTTATGAATATGATCGAGGTGAGGATACTGAGCGGCTTTGTCAGCGTGGCCAGTGCCTTTTACGTGCTGTACGCTACCAAAAAGCTGGGCTTTCTGGTCCAGGACACGGGGTTTTTCGTCTCTGCACAGGTAGCCGGCACGGTGACCTCGGGCCTGTTGATGGGCCTTATCCAGGATCGCTGGGGCCCACTGGTGCATATGCGCACGACCATCGTGCTTTCCGCCGTGCCCCCTGTGTTGACCCTCCTTGCACCATCCCTTTTGGCGGTCTGGACGGGCGGGGAACTGTATCTGTTTCTGATGGTCTATTTCTTTCTGGGGCTCTATATGGGTAATATCGGCTGGCCCTTTTTCAACTGGATATTGGAATATGTCGAGGGTGATCGCCGTCCTCTCTATATCGGGATGATCAACACGCTGACGGCCATGGTGATGCTGGCTCCCACCATGGGAGGCTGGATCGTCAAGACATTTTCCTATCCCGTCGTCTTTGCCGTGGCCCTGTTCTTCTCCCTTATTTCGTTCCTTCTCTCCCTTTCCCTGCCGGATACACGCGCGTCGACCCGGATGGAGGAGGAGATCGTCTAGCCCGATCGTCTAGCCCAGGGGCACGGCCACGGCCGTGCCCTCGGAAAAGTTCTGCAGGCCGATGCCCAGGACCAGGGCGCCAGCAAGCGTGGTGCCCATCCACGCCCAATGCCGCGAGGTCCCAGGTAAACAGCGTGGCCAGCAGAGCCTGCAGGATGGGGTCCAGTCCCTGAAGATAGGTCATACGATTTTCCCTCGCTGATATATGGAGAACCGGGCGGCTCTCCTTCCAGTTGATCAACCAATTCACAGGGACAAGAGAGGGGGCGCCGGTGCGCCCCCTCGCAAAGAACGTCTGCTTACAGCGTCGGCTGCTCGTAGGAGGGATCGTTGTCGTAGCGTTTCATCCCCAGTTCCAGGCGCACCATGCCGCCCGGCGCCAGGTGCACCTCCAGGTGCTTGTCCTTCACGTCCACCGTCTCCTGTGAGGTCTCGTCGGGGGCCACGTCGGTCACCTGGGTGAAGGTGTGCTCACCAAAGGCGCCCGCCTGCATGACCAGGCGGCGGGGGCGCAGGGGATTGGTGTTGACCAGGGTCACCTGTGTGCTGTCACCGTCGATCTCGTCCACCAGGGCGCCCACGTCCTTGGGCAGGCCCGGGCGCCGGGCGTCGAGATCGTAGTAGCGCACCCGCACGTGCAGCAGACCGCCGTGATAGATGATCTGGGGGCCGCCGCAGGTAAGCTGTACCAGGGCCTCGGTGTGCACGGGGTTGATATTCTGCCAGTGATGTACGTCCCAGTCCTCGGGATCGCCGTCGTCGTGGGCCATGATATCCATGCGCCGCTGTACCTCGTCCCATTGGGTATCCAGGATCTTTTCGGGATAGCCGGGATTGTTTCCCGTGATGTAGCGGTACCAGGGTGCGATGTGGATGTCGTCCCCCTTGCCCCGTCCCGGCCGGACCTCGTTCCACTGGGTCTCTCGCTCGGGAAAGCGTTTCAGCCGCGCGCGATCGGCCTCGGCCTGGGAGGTGTACCAGAGCTGGATAGAGTATTCGGGACGCATCACGCGATAGTCGCTCCAACCGTCGTCCATGTGGCGGTTGGGGATGAGCAGGGCCTCGTCCTCCACGTATCCCCGCTCGATCATGTGATCCAATTGTCCCCGCGGAATGTCCAGATAACTCTTGTCCCCCGTGAGGAGCACAGCGTTTGTGGCCGAGATGATCAGAGGCTGGATGATGGTATTGAAGCCGTGGGGCCAGCGCCAGCCATAGTAGCCTCCCCACCATTTGCCGTTCATGGTCTCGCCGATGATGCCGTTGGGACCCACGTTATCGGGGCAGATGCCATCGTTCTCCTCGATGCGGTCGGCCCAGGCCTCGAGATAGTTGAGCACCCAGTCCTTGTATCTGTCGTCGCCCGTGTACAGGTAGGCGTTGGTTATCAGGCTGGTGGAGGTCAGATTGAGGGGCACGTCGCAGGACATCTGGCGCTCGTTGAGGAGTTTGAGGATCTCGGCATACACCTCATCATCGTTCCAGTCGGCGACGGGACCCTCGACACCGGGGATATCCTCAAAGGGAGCCGGGTAGCGGGCCAGGACCGAGCGATGGGTGGACCAATCGTTCCACTGGTTCTCAAAGCGAGGGCCTCGGCTGCCGTTGATGGGCGAGCGAATGCGGCGGTGCTTCGGGTCCCAGTTGTCGGCCTCCTCATCCTCTCCCATGTAAAAGCCGGCAAAGCGCAGGGCGCGCGCCCTGTCCCGGTGGCGCTCGGGATCAGCGAGCCCAAAGTAGTAAAAGTAAATGGAACTCTCGCCGTGGTGCATCCAGTCATAGTTGGCGTCGAACTCGCGCCAGATCTGGCCGTATTCGGTGAACTGCTT
Organism: uncultured Anaerolineales bacterium; assembly: GCA_964567975.1. Taxonomy (GTDB): domain Bacteria; phylum Chloroflexota; class Anaerolineae; order UBA1429; family UBA1429; genus JAWLEV01. Next base: position 9,504 of record CAZMOW010000023.1, read on the forward strand.
GGTCACGGCCTCCCACAGATAGCGGCTCCGCCGGTGAAGGTCCGCGCTGCCTCCCAGGATGTAGAGTAGGGGCCAGTTGTGGTAGGTCTCGTAGCCATCGTCAGAGCCGTCGAATCCGGGCCATTCCTCCCGCCAGACATAGGTACCGTCCTCGCGGGTGTAGCGGTCCTCGAATACGGGGGCCGCCTCGTTCATCTTGTCGATGAGAAAGCGTTCCTTGACCGCCCACACGGGGGGCGGGGATGTAGCTTGGCTGCTTAAGATGACGCGTTGCATAAATTCCTCCTGACGTTGATTAGTGGTTGCTGTCGCACATTCTCATCATCGTGGGATAGGGTAGGAGCAAAGCTCCCCCGTGTCAAGCGGGGAGAGAAAAGCACGTATGTCCTCGACCGCTTTTGACTTTCTTCTGCGGCTGTGCTATGGTTGTCACAACATTGGAAGGAGAGACGTGGTGATCGTGACGGGTATCCCTCATAATCCAGATGAGATTTCGGATTTGCTGTGGGGAAGGTCTGCGTCTCCTTTCGAGCCCCTCGTCAGGCAGGTTGTATGCCCTTTTGTCTTTTATTACTATAACCGAGCGAAAGGGGGCTGCGCTGCCTAAGAGTGGCTGACACTGGAAGGTAGTTGGATCGAGAGCGGGGAGCGCAGCCTCCCCGCTCTTTTTGTGTATCAAATATCTTGGGGAGGAAAGGGAGAAAATGACCACCAGGGGCGTTCGTGGGGCGACCACCGTCGATTCTGATGAGCACGAGATCATCATCGAAACCACCAAGGAACTCTTGCAGGAGATGGTCTCGGCGAATCGTATCCGTCCTCAGGATATCGCTGCCGCTTTTTTCACGGTCACCGAGGACCTCACAGCGGCATTCCCGGCCAAGGCGGCGCGGCTTTTGGGATGGCGGCATGTGCCTTTGCTGGATGCTCGAGAGATTCCCGTTCCCGACAGCCTGCCCCGGTGCATTCGTGTGTTGCTGTTGTGGAATACGGATGCGCCGCAAACCTCGGTGAAGCACATCTATCGGGAGGAGGCCAAAGAGCTGCGCCCCGATATCAACGAGCATTTGACAGAGTAGAAGGGAGTATGAGATGATTGTAGTGATGGAGCGTAGCGCCAGCCAAGAGGATCTGCAGGCTGTCGTGGATAGGGTGCGCGAGTGGGGGCTCCAAACCCATCTTTCAGAGGGTGAGGAGCGGACCATCGTGGGACTCATCGGCGATGAGCGTCCGGTGAATGAGGATGCGCTTCGGGCCATGGGCGGGGTGGAGAATGTGGTGCCTATTCTCAGGCCCTATAAATTGGCCAGTCGGGAATTCCATCCTCACGATACTGTGGTGCCCATCAACGATGTTTCCGTTGGGGACGAGTCCATCGCCATCATGGCGGGACCGTGTTCCGTGGAGAGCCGAGAGCAGATCATGGAGACGGCCCGGGCGGTACGGGAGACGGGAACTCATATCCTGCGCGGCGGCGCGTTTAAGCCCCGCACGTCGCCTTACAGCTTTCAAGGACTGGGGCAAGAGGGTTTGGACCTGTTACAGGAGGTAAGAGAGCGTTTGGGCATGGCCGTCGTCACTGAGGTCATGGCGCCGCAGCAGCTCGATCTTGTCTGCGAGTGCGCTGATATCCTGCAGATCGGCGCGCGGAACATGCAGAATTTCGCCCTGCTGCGCGCCGTCGGGGAGGCGGACAAGCCCGTGCTCCTAAAACGGGGTATGATGTCCTCCATGGAGGAGCTTTTGCTGGCCGCAGAGTATATCCTTTCCCACGGCAACTATCGCGTCATGCTCTGCGAGAGGGGCATCCGCACCTTTGAGGAATACACCCGTTTCACACTGGACATCAGCGCCGTGCCCGTGCTGAAGCAGCTCACACACCTTCCCGTCATTGTGGATCCCAGCCATGCCTCTGGCAACTGGGAGTGGGTGACCTCTCTGTCCATGGCCGCCGTGGCTGCCGGGGCCGACGGCCTGCTTGTGGAGGTGCATCCCCATCCCGAACAGGCGCTCTCCGACGGTGCCCAGTCGCTGCGCCCCGAGCGTTTTGCCGAATTGGTGACAAAGGTGCGGGATGTGGCGCACGCTGTGGGACGCGAGTTATAAGGAGTTTGGTATATGGACTTTATGAATGCCAGGGTGGCCATCGTCGGTTTGGGACTGATGGGTGGTTCCCTGGCCGCGGCGCTCAGCGCCTCGGACCGCTGCCGAGAGGTGGTGGGGGTGGCACGACGCCCGAGCACCTGTGAGAGGGCCTTGTCCCTGCGCTTTGTGGATAGGGCGACGACGGATCTGGAGGAGGGGGTGGGCGATGCGGATATCGTGGTGCTGGCCACCCCCGTACATGATATCCTGAATAAGGTAGAGACGATAGGAGAACTACTAAAGCCCGACTGTTTGCTGATGGATGTGGGCAGTACCAAGCGGGCCATTTGCAAGGCCATGGTGCATATACCTCCTCATGTGCAACCTATCGGGGGACATCCCATGTGCGGCAAGGAGACATCGGGGCTCACCATGGCCGAGCCCGATCTCTATCAGGACAGCGTCTTTGTGCTTGTGCCCCTGGAGCGCACAGCGCCGCAAGCCCTGGCCCTGGCCAAGGATATGGTCGAGGATATCGGCGCCAGCCCCCTGATCCTGGATCCGGAGCGCCATGACCATATCGTGGCCGCCATAAGCCACCTTCCGTACCTGCTCGCTGCTACTCTGGTGGGTGCGGCGGAGGAACTGGCCCGCGACGATCCCCTGACGTGGGAACTGGCCGCTGGGGGTTTTCGCGATACCAGTCGCGTCGCGGGGAGCAGTCTGACGATGATGCTGGATATCCTGCGTACCAATCGCGGCCCCGTTTTGAAGACGTTGGAGAAGGCCCAGGAGCAATTGGCCTTCTTTTCTCGCTGTTTGGAAGAGGGCAAATTTGAGGATCTTGAGTCTGCTCTGGAGGCCGCCCGAGACAAGAGGAGGGAGATGTACTGATGGAACTCACAGTTCGCGGCGTGTCGCGTGTGGCGGGAGAGATCACGGTGCCCGGCGACAAGTCGATCACCCACCGGGCGCTGCTTCTCAGTAGCCTTGCTGGGGGGGGCTCGCGGATAGAGGGATACCTGAGTGGGGGCGATTGTCGCGCCACCATGGATTGTTTGCGCCAACTGGGTATCCCCATCGTCGAGGAGGGAGAAGGGGCGCTCGTCGTAAAAGGAGAGGGTTTGCGTGGCTGGCAGGAACCGGAGACGGTCCTCAATTGTGTGCGTTCCGGTACCGCCATGCGCCTTATGGCCGGCCTGCTGGCCGGGCAGGATTTCTATAGTGTGCTCAGCGGCGCGAGCCAGCTGCGCCGTCGGCCCATGGACCGCGTCACCCGGCCCCTGCATGAGATGGGAGCCAGGATATGGGGCAGACAATCGGGACGCCTACCGCCTCTGAGCATTCAGGGGGCTCCCCTTCAGGGCGTCGAGTACGCCCCGCCCATGGCCAGTGCCCAGGTCAAATCCTGTGTCCTGCTGGCGGGGCTGTATGCCGAGGGGACGACGGTGGTGCTGGAGCCCGGGCCCTCCCGCGACCATACGGAGCGTATGCTGCGGGCCAGGGGAGTGGAACTGATCACCGAGGGGCTGCGACATGAACTGCCCCAGGCGCCCTCGCGGATCGAACCCCTGGACGTCTCGGTGCCCGGCGATTTTTCCTCGGCGGCCTATTTCTTGGTGGCTGGCCTGCTGGCATCGGAGGGCGAACTGTTGATTCGGCGCGTGGGCGTCAACCCCACGCGCATCGGCCTGCTGGACGTACTGCGGGAGATGGGGGCCGCAATAGAGATTCTGAATTCCCGTACAGAGGGCGGGGAACCCGTGGGCGATATCCTGGTGCGACCTCAAGATCTGCAGGGGGTGGAGGTGGGAGGCGGCATGGTGCCTCGTATGATTGACGAGTTCCCCCTGTTGGCCCTCGCCGCCACTCAGGCTCAGGGCGTCACCCAGGTGCGAGAAGCAGAGGAACTGCGGGTCAAGGAGACGGATCGCATCGCCACCACCGTGGAGGCCCTGCGGGCCATGGGCGCTCATATCGAGGAACGCCCTGACGGCTTTGATGTGGAGGGGCCTACGCCCCTACAGGCCGCCGCGGTGGATAGCCATGGCGATCATCGCCTGGCCATGACCCTGACCATCGCGGGTTTGCTGGCACTGGGTGAGACCTGTGTAAAAGGGGCCGAGTCCATCGCTGATTCTTTTCCCGGTTTTATCGACAAACTCGATGCGTTGACGGGAGGAGCCATATCATGACTGAAAATGGGACATCATCCGTCTTGCGAGTGCCCGTTATCCTGGCCCATTCGCGGGTGGTGGGGCTCATGGGCTGGCCCATCGAGCACAGCGTATCGCCCCCCATGCACAATGCGGCCTTTGATGCCCTGGGGCTCGATTGGTGCTATGTGCCGTTGCCCGTGCATCCCCAGCGGCTGCGGGAGGCCGTGGAGGGCATACGCGCCCTGGGGCTGTGTGGCGTCAACGCCACGGTGCCCCACAAGCAGGCGCTCGTTCCCCTGGTCGATGAACTCACCCCCGCTGCGGAGACCATCGGGGCGGTGAACACCCTCATTGTGGAGGAGGACGAACTACTGGGGCACAACACCGATGCCGGCGGTTTCATGCGTGCCCTGCGCGAGGCGGGGTTTCGCCCCGATGGCTGCACGGCCCTGGTGTTGGGGGCGGGAGGCGCGGCGCGGGCTGTGGTCTATGCCCTGGGCGGCGTGGCGGATCGGGTGGTGGTGCTCAATCGCACGCCGCGGAGAGCCCATGATCTGGTGAGGGATTTTCAGCGTCCCGTGCCCGCGCGACTGGAGGGCGGACCGTTGGAGGCAGAGGCGCTCTCCGATGCGGCGTCGGAAGTGGATCTCGTGGTCAATGCCACCCCGGTGGGCATGTGGCCCGAGGAGGATGTCTCACCCTGGCCGCAGGAGGTACCCTTTCCAGCAGGGGCCTTTTGCTTCGATCTGGTGTACAATCCCCGCGAGACGCGCCTGATGCACACGGCGCGCACGGCGGGTGCGGGGGCGTCCAACGGCTTGGGCATGCTGGTGCATCAGGGAGCGGAAGCGTTTGAGCGATGGACGGGAAGGGACGCTCCTGTCAAAGTAATGTGTGCTGCCTGCGAACAGGTGCTAAAGAGTAAGTAGTATGCTTGTAGCTGATCACGAACGGATAGAATCGACGGGATTATAGGAGAGCGATATGCTTCGTTTTCTTACGGCGGGCGAGTCTCATGGCCCGTGTTTGACCACCATTGTAGAGGGGCTCCCCGCGGGGTTGCGACTGGAGGCTGAAGAAATAGACCGCGATCTGCGCCGACGCCAGGGGGGATATGGGCGGGGAGGGCGCCAGCAGATTGAGCAGGATCGGGTACGCTTTCTCGGTGGCCGCGTCAAGAGGGCCACCATCGGGGCTCCCTTGAGTATGATGATTACCAATAAGGATTGGGAGAATTGGCGCGAGCGTGATGTGCCCCCCTGGACCCATCCCCGACCCGGCCACGCCGATCTGGCCGGGGGACAAAAGTACCATCTGGACGACCTGCGACTGGTGGCGGAGCGGGCCAGCGCCCGCGAGACGGCGGCGCGGGTGGCCGTTGGTGCCGTGGCCAAGATTCTGCTGCGCACTGTGGATATAGAGGTGGGCAGCTATGTCAAAGCCATCGGCGGCGTGGAGGCCGATCTGGAGGATATCCTCCTGGAGGAGCGCCTCTCCAGGGCCCTGTCGTCCGACGTCTCCTGTCCACGCGAGGAGGCCGCACAGCACATGCGAGAGCGCATCGACAAGGCCCGAGAAGAGGGGGATTCCCTGGGCGGTATCTTTACCGTGGTGGCCCTGGGGCTTCCCGTGGGCCTGGGAAGCCACGTGCATTGGGATCGTCGCCTGGATGCCCATCTGGCCCAGGCGGTGATGGGCATCCAGGCCATCAAAGGAGTGGAGATAGGTCCTGCCTTTGCCAATGCCGCGCTGCCGGGTACCCGCGTGCACGATCCCATCTATCCTGGGGAGTCGGGACCAGAAAGAGAGACGAATCGCGCCGGTGGACTGGAGGGGGGCATGAGCAACGGCCAGCCCATCACGATCTCGGCGGCCATGAAGCCTATCCCCACCACCGTCTCGCCCATCGCTACAGTGGATCTGGCCACGGCGGAGGCCACCACCACCGAGTACCAGCGTTCCGACGTGTGCGCCGTGCCCGCCGCCGCCGTCGTCGGGGAGGCCATGGTTGCCTGGGTGCTGGCCGGGGCGCTGCTGGAACGTTATGGTGGCGATCACGTGGAGACGGTTGTGAGGAGGGTGAGGAATGACCGAGGATAGGCGTAACCTGGTGCTGACGGGCTTTATGGGTACGGGCAAGAGCAGCGTGGGCCAGCGCGTCGCCCAGGCGTTGGAGCGCCCCTTTGTGGATATGGATACCCTCATCGTCGAGCGCGAGGGCATGCGTATCCCCGAAATATTTCGGGAGAGGGGGGAGGAATCCTTTCGCCGCGTGGAGCGGGGGATGTGTCAGGAGTTGAGCGCGAGGGAGGGCCTCGTCGTCGCCACGGGCGGGGGGGCACTGGTCGATGCCGAGAACCGGCGCCTCATGGAGGACGGCGGTTGCGTCATCTGTCTCGATTGCGCACCCGAGGAACTGGTGGAGCGCCTGGGGCAGGGCGAGGGACGCCCCATGCTCCGAGGGGACGATCCGGCGGAGCGCATGCGTGATCTGTTGGCCGCGCGGCGTCCGGCCTATGCCCAGATTCCCCACCACATCGATACCGCCGATCTCTCCATCGATCAGGTCGTAGAGCGGGTACTCGCCTTTTTTCGTGCCCGTCCAACCGTATGGCGGGTGACGACGCCCACTGGCGGCTATCAGGTCCACCTCCATCCCGGCGGGCTGTCCTCTCTGGGGGCCCTGTTACGCATACGGGACGTGCGCTCCAGGGTGGTGGTCGTCAGCGATGAGAACGTCTGGCCCTTGTATGGGGAGGCGATCCTGCGAGGGCTGCGGGACAGCCGCTACGATTCCGCCCACGTGGTGCTACCTGCCGGCGAGGAATACAAGACCCTGGAGACCACGCGCACGCTCTATGATCGCTTTGTGGCGGCCGACCTGGATCGGGGGGGCGCGGTGGTGGCCGTGGGCGGCGGCGTAATCACGGACATGGCCGGGTTTGCGGCGTCCACGTTTATGCGTGGTGTGCCCCTGATGCAGGTCCCTACCACGCTATTGGGCATGATCGATGCCAGCGTGGGGGGCAAGGTGGCTGTGGACCATCCCAAAGGCAAGAACCTGATCGGTCAGTTCGTCACCCCGCTCCTGGTCATGCTGGATCCCGACGTGCTGCGGACGCTTCCCGAGGTGGAATTCCGCTCGGGACTGGCGGAGGTGATCAAGGCGGGCATCATCGGGGATCCGGAACTGTTTGCCTCCCTGGAGTCAAGGGAGGGGACCGAGGATCTGCGGGGTATGGTGGGGCGCGCCCTGGAAGTCAAGATCGACGTGGTGGAGGAGGATCCCTATGAGCAGGGGCGTCGGGCGGTGCTGAACCTGGGGCACACCTTTGCTCACGCCTTTGAGGTGCTGGCAGATTATGGGATGAAACATGGTCTGGCGGTCAGCGTGGGGATGGCTGCCGCCGCCCATCTGGGTGAGATACGGGGGCTGTGCAGCACCTCGACGCGGGCCCGCATCGAGGCTTGTCTGCAGGTTCACGATCTGCCCACCACCTACGATACGCAACCGCCGGCCGCCGTATACCGGGCCATGGCCACGGACAAAAAGCGGCGAGGCTCGAGGTTGCGTTTTATCGTGCCCCGGGATATCGGTGACGTCATCATCGATGGAGATGTGTCCCGCGATCAGGTGCTCTCGGCACTGGAAAGGATTCGCCCATGAAACGCGCTTATCTGGTCATTCACGGCCCCAACCTCAATATGCTCGGCACGCGGGAACCGGAGGTCTATGGACGGGAGACCCTGCAGGATATCAACGAGAGGTTGCAGGCCTGGGCGCGGGAGGAGGGGGTCGAGCTGCGCATCGTGCAGTCCAATCACGAGGGGGAGTTGGTCGATGTCATCCAGGAGGCCGCCGATTGGGCCTCGGGCATCGTCATCAATGCGGGCGCCTACACTCACTATTCCTATGCTCTTCGGGACGCCCTGGGGAGCGTGGGACTCGATACTGTAGAAGTTCACCTGTCCAATATCCACGCCCGCGAGGAGTTTCGGCATACGTCGGTGATCGCTCCCGTATGTGTGGGGCAGATCTGCGGGCTGGGATGGCACGGCTATCTGCTGGCTCTGCAGGCTTTGACGCGAAGGCAGGAATAGATCTATCGGAAGACGACAAAAGAGACCTCAAAGGTCTCTGTGACCTTTGAGGTCTCTTGCTTCTATCCTCCCCGATTCAGTGTCGCCGCAGGAAGGCGGGAATATCCAGATCGCTGTTATCGAAAGAGCGCTCAAAGATCTTTTCTTCCTCCTCTCCTCCCCTTCTTTCGGTGGAGGCGGAGATCGACACATCGGCGCTCTCGTCCAGTTCGAAGCCCGTGGCGATGACGGTGATCTGAATCCTATCGGTCATCTCCTCATCTATCACCGCGCCAAAGATGATGTTGGCTTCGGGCGACGCCGTCTCGCGGATCAGCTCGGCGGCCTGGTTCACCTCGAACAGCGAGAGATCCTCGCCGCCCTTGACATTAAAGAGCACACCCTGTGCGCCGCTGATGGTCACGTCCAGCAGGGGACTGGTGACCGCCTGTTGCGCTGCCGCCAGGGCACGTTCCTCTCCCGATGCCTCGCCGATGGTCATCAGGGCTGCCCCACCATCGCCCATGATGGAGCGCACGTCGGCGAAATCCATGTTGATGAGGCCGGGTACGGTGATCAGGTCGGAGATGCCCTGAATGCCCTGCCGCAGGATGTCGTCGGCGACGAGAAAGGCCTTTTGCAGGGGCGAATCCTTGTCCACCAACTTGAGCAGGCGGTCATTTTGAATGGCGATGAGGGTGTCCACCTTGGATTCGAGCTCTTTCAGACCATCCTCGGCTACCTGCGCCCGCTTTTTACCCTCAAAGCTAAAGGGTTTGGTCACCACAGCGACCACCAATGCTCCCACCTCGCGGGCGATCTCTGCGATAATGGGCGAGGCGCCCGTCCCCGTACCCCCGCCAAAGCCAGCGGTGATAAAGGTCATGTCGGCGTCCTCAAGGACACTTCTCAACTCGTCCCGTGATTCCTCTGCCGCTTTGGCGCCCATGGTTGCATCCCCACCGGAGCCCAATCCCCGTGTGAGCTCATCTCCGATGCGCACACGCAGTGGGGCGTTAGAAAGGGCCAGGGCCTGGGCATCCGTGTTGACAGCGATAAACTCTACACCACTAAGCCCTTCCTCGATCATGCGGTTGACGGCGTTGGATCCGCCGCCCCCTACACCTACGACTTTGATCTTTGCCAGATCGCTTTCCGTGCCCTCATAGCTTTCCATCCCTGTTGCCCCCAATCCGCTCACTATCCGCTGAACAGCCGCCTCGTGTATAACCAGTAGACTTTTAACTGTGCCCATCATAGCACACGGGAATTCGCTTGTCAACACGATTCTGCCATGTGAGCGTAAAAAGGAGCGTTAATTTTACGCGCTATAAATGTTCCGATTGCATCGAGTGCGGCTCTCGCATATAGTAGGTGTATCTTGCATGATACTGAGGAGGTTATCGATGGCGGAGAACGTTTTGGGCTCGAATGTGGTTTGCCAGGTAGCTGTGGTGGTGGAGGACGTGGAGGAGGTATCGGAAGGCTGGGCCGAGTTGTTGGGAGTGGAGGTACCCGATTGGTCCATGACAGACCCCGCGGAGACGTCGCATATCGAATACAGGGGCGAGACCACGGAGGCCAGGGCCAAGCTGGCCTTCTTCGATCTCGGACAGGTACGGCTTGAGGTCATCGAGCCGGTGGGCAGGCCCAGCACCTGGGGCGAGTTCCTCGACGAGCATGGTCAAGGGCTTCATCATATCGCCTTCTTTGTGGAGGGTATGGATGGAGTGTTGACAGAGTTGGGAGCTCACGGGCTTGAGCTCGTGCAACGAGGCGACTATACAGGAGGTCGCTATGCTTACGTCGACGGCACCTGCCAGCTGGGATGCATCCTGGAGTTGTTGGAAAACTTTTAGACGATCAGGATGACGCCCCCGATGGTCAGGACGGTGCCGATGAGAGTGTAACGTGTGGGCCGCTCCTTCAAAAAGATGGCGCTCAGGGGACAGGCAAAGAGGGGTGCCGTGGCGCCGATGATGGCGGCCTTGTTGGGGCCGGCGAACTTGACGGCTGTGGCATACAGGATGCCCGCCATGCCCCAACCCAGAATCCCGGCCAGGAGCAGCAGGCGACAGGTACGGGGTTTCATCTCCCTTATCTCGGAAAGGTGTCCTCCTTTTGCCGCCAGCAGGAGAGAGAACACTATCACGACGGGCACACGGATGCTGGTGGCCACGACACTGTTGATGCCGCGCAGTCCGAAGGCCAATATGACGGTTGCCGCGCCCCACAATGCCGCTGTCCCCGCGGCGAAGAGCAGGCCCTGCATCATTTGTGGCAAAGGCAGTGGATTTGTATCCGTCTCCTGGACATGGCTCCTGGGGCGCCCGATAAAGTAGACCCCCAAAAGGGTTAACACCAGACCCAAAAGTAGTTTCCATGTCACATCAGCATCCAGCAGCAGGGCGCTAAAGAACACGGTGAACAGGGGGTGGCTATTGGTGATGGGGAAGGCCTGGCCCACGCTGAGTACCTTGAGGCTGTTGACGTACAGGGCGTCGCCGATGACCCCTCCCAGGATCACCGATCCCACAAGATACAATATCTGCGTCGTGGGAATGTACTGGTAGTCGCTCAGACCGCCCGTTATCCAGACCAGGGGAATGATGACCAACATGCCCGTGGCCGCTCGCAGCCCGTTCACCAGAAAGGGGTTCAGTTCTGTGGCCAGGGAGCGTAAGATGATGCTTGTGCTGGCCCAGCAAAAGGCCTGGGCGAAGGCAAAGACGATGCCCAATGTATCCTCACTCTCACTATTGGCTTCCCTGAAGAAAGCATTAGACGTTCAGTTGCGTCGCACTTTCGCGAGAACTTGCAGTAGAAAAGCATACTCTGCATATAACAAGAGTAAATTGCTAGAGCACGTCCATCAAGTGCGACGCAACTCATGGACCTTCTTTCAGTAGAGCCACTATTGGATGTGTTCACACAAGAAGAACAGTATCGTACGCATGGTACAAAAAGTCAAAAGCGGACACGTGCACTTTTTTGAGAAGGAGCTTTCATGAAGGCCAGAGCAGCGATCCTGCAGAAGTTCAACGAGCCTCTCGTCATGCAAGAGATCGAGATCCCACCACTGGCCCCGGGGCAGATGCTGGTGCGGGTGGAAGCGGCGGGGGTCTGTGGCTCCGACGTACATATGTGGCGAGGGAAAGATCCACGCACACCCCTGCCCATGATTCTGGGGCACGAGGGAGTAGGGCGAGTGGTCGACATAAAGGGTGAGAAGCGTGACGTCCATGACCAACCCGTCGGCGTGGGGGATACGATCCTCTGGGAGCGGGGCGTGGTCTGCGGCACCTGCTATTACTGTGCCGTACTTTACGAGCCCGCCCTCTGTCCCCACCGCTGGGTCTATGGCATCTCCCGCTCTTGTGAGGAGCCGCCCTACCTCAACGGGTGCTATGCCACCCATGTGATCGTGGATTCCCGTACGAGCGTCATCCCCCTGGAAGATGTAGAGGATCCCGCGCGCTATGTGGCCGCCTCCTGTTCTGGGGCCACGGCGGCCCACAGTTTTGCCCTTTCGCCAGTCCAGGTGGGGGAGACGGTGGTGATCCTGGGGCCAGGTCCCCTGGGCGCGTTTTGCGTGGCCCTGGCCAGGGCTGGGGGCGCCGAACGGATCGTGGTCATTGGGGGCACCGAGGCGCGGCTGGCCCTGTGTCGAGGTTTGGGAGCGACGCGGACATTGAACCGACACGAGGGCGACCCGTCGGAGCGTCGGGAGATAGTCTGCGGTCTGACCCACGGACGGGGAGCCGATCTGGTTGTGGAGACCTCGGGCAGCATGGCAGCGGCCCACGAGGGGTTGGGCCACGTGCGGCCGGGCGGGAGCCTGTCCCTGGTGGGCTTTGGCACGCCCGTGGGGAAGATGACCCTCTCGCCCTTTGAGCAGGTGGTGCGCAAGAACGTGCGCGTGCAGGGGGTATGGGTTAGCGATGTGCGTCATACGCTGCGGGCCGTCAGTCTGGTGCGCCAGCACGAGGCGGCCTTTGCCGAGCTCGTCACCCACCGCTTCCCCCTCGGCGAGGCCACGTCCGCCCTGGAAGCAGTGGCCCGCCGCGAGGCCATGAAGGCGGTGCTGGTGCCCGGAGAGTGCGATTGAATCTGTAAAGAGTTATCCTATGTCAGAAGAAAAATCATACCGGGTACCCAAAAAGATGCGTTCCAAATATGAGGCCATCGTAGAGATGACGGACGATTTTTGCCAGGCCCATTTCGATGATGACTATGCTGATCTGTGTCGGAGGCTTACCGCTGCCCTGAGTCGAAAACGTCCCTCGCCCCTGGCGCGGGGGCGCACCAAGAATTGGGCCGGCGCCGTCCTCTACACCATCGGACGAGTCAATTTTCTGTTTGATGAGGATCAAACACCTTATATGCGGGCCACGGAACTTTGCGAGTTAATGGACGTCAACCAGAGTACGGTCAGAAGTAAATCCATCGACATTATGGATATGCTGGATATCATCCATCTTGATCCTGACTGGACGTTGCCCAATCTGATGAACGATAATCCTCTTGCATGGTATGTCTCGGTGAATGGAATCATAATGGACGCCCGTGGCCTTCCCAGGGAGATACAGGAGGAGGTGCTTCGCAAAGGGTTGATTCCCTACATACCGGAATGATAGCGGCTCTGAATGGAGGAGCGGTTGTCACCAATGCAGAGATCACTGAACAATCCCACGAATACCTGGAGCTGATGGAAGCGGCTGCATCGCATGTACGTGATCATTGCTATACATGAATATAGGAGCGACTATCGAAGAGAATATGGCGTCGACATCACAAACGTACGAGAAGTATATTCACGAACATCAGACGTGGAATTTTGTCGTCAATAGTCTGGATCTGACCTTTTACAATCTGGCCGTCAGCTTTATCTTTGGAGCCACCGTTCTCTCTCTTTATGCCAGTTACTTGACCGATTCGGCCGTATTGATCGGTTTGCTGCCGGCCATTCAGAGTGTGGGCTACTTTTTGCCCCAATTGCTTACCGCCCGGCGGGCTGGCTGGCTGGCGCGCAAGAAACCCCTGGTGCAAAAGATCAGCGTCTTTGAGCGATTGCCCTATCTCATCGTTGCTCTCTCGATCTTGGTCTGGCCCGAGGCCCCGCCCTGGCTGGCCTACACACTGCTTGCCCTCTGCCTGGCCGTGGCTACGGGCAGCGGAGGGCTGGCCAGCCCGGCCTGGAAGAGCATGTTGGCAAAATTGATACCGGCGGAGCGGCGTGGACGACTGTTCGGTCTGAGCAGGGCCCTGGGTGGCCTGCTGGGTGTGGGAGGAGCCGCCTATGCCCGTCATGTGCTGGATGCCTATCCTTATCCCACCTCCTTTGGCATCTGTTTCCTTCTCTGTTTCGGTTTCCAGGCACTTTCGTGGCTCTGTCTCAGCCTCAACCGCGAGCCAGCCAAGGAACCGACCAAGGCAGAAGAATTGGCTACGAATTATTGGCGGCGCCTGCCCGGCGTGCTCAGGGACAATCCCAACTATACCCGCTTTCTGGTGGGACGCAGTCTCATCATCATGAGCACCATGGCCACCACCTTCTATGTGATCTATGGGCGCGCCACCTATTCCATCACGGATGCCTTTGCCGCAAACCTGACCATGGCTGCCCTGGTCAGCCAGACGCTGAGCAATCCCCTTCTCGGTTGGCTGGCCGACCATCGCGGTAATATCTGGGTCATGGAGGTGAGTGCCCTTGTTGGTGGCATGGGACTTTTGACAGCGCTCTTCTCATCCAGCGCTCGCTGGCTCTATGGTGTCTTTATGCTGGCTAACGCTGCGACCACGGGTATGGCCCTGGCGGGTATGACTGTTACCATGGAGTTTGGCGATGAAGAAGAGATGCCCATCTTTTCTGCGCTGGCCAACACGATCACCGCTGCCCCCATCCTCCTGGCGCCTGTCGTGGGGGGCTGGATCGTGGATGTGGCGGGCTTTCGAACGATGTTCGTCGTGGGACTGTCCTTTGCCGCGGCGGGATGCGCCGTCATGCACTGGTGCGTGCGGGAACCAAGAGACGTCGGATGTTAGATATGGGTGCGGTAGAGACGCAAAATCTTGCGTCTCTACATCATTATTCAGCGCAGGCTGTCTCGCAGGGTGTGCGTCAGTTCCAGGTAGCGAGGTTTGTAGAGGTCGTCCATGGAGCGGGGGCGCGGCAGATCGATGTCCACCTTCTTTTCGATGCGTCCCGGCTGGGGGCTCATGGTCAGGACGCGATCGGCCAGCAGGACGGCCTCCTGGATATTGTGGGTGACCATGACCACCGTCTTCTGACGCTTACGCCAGATCCTGAGCAGTTCGTCGATCATCTGTTCGCGGGTGAGGGCGTCAAGGGCGCCAAAGGGCTCGTCGAGGAGGAGCACCTGGGGATCGTGGATCAGGGCCCGAGCCAAGGCTACCCGCTGCTGCATGCCGCCCGAGAGCTCGTGAGGTAGCGCGTCGGCAAAATCGGTCAGGCCCACGAGCTCCAGCATCTCGCGGGCCTGCTTCTCGGCCTGCTGGCCGTTCACTCCCTGGATTTCCAGGGGCAGGGTGACGTTGTGCAGGGTCGAGCGCCAGGGCATCAGGTTCGCCTGCTGGAACATGAATCCCACGCGGCGCCGGGGTCCGTCGAGGGGCTCGCCATCCAGCAGGACGTGGCCGCTGGTGGGCTCCACCAGGCCGGCCAGGATGCGCAGCAACGTGGATTTGCCGCAGCCGGAGGGGCCGATGATGCACACGAACTCGTTGGGCATGACGGCGAAATCTGCCTCGGCCAGGGCCTCCAGAGAGCTATTGGGCGAGACAAATGTCATCTGTAGATGATCGGCCACCAAGCTCGGCTGTTCCATAACTCAGTCCACGAATTCGTTGGTATACAGGAATTCTGGCTCCATCTCTTCTGTGAGCAGGCCAAAGGTGGTCAGCGCATCCACAGATTCCCTCCAGGCCTCCGCTTTATTTTCCCCCGGGGTTTCTGCGTGCCAGAAATCGAGGCATTCTTCCAATACCTCTCGCTGCAACTCTGCCGTCTCATCTTCCATCTCGGGGATGGCCTCCCGGGTGATCTCAAAGGCGGCGTCGGGATCGCCGAGGGTATCCTCCAGCCCCCGCAAAAAGGCCCGGGCGACGCCCTGCACCAGCTCGGGGTTTTCCTCTATCGTCTCCTCGTTGGTGATGAGGCCGTTGGATACCAGATGCGTGTACTCGTCCAGATAGAAGACGTTGATTTCCCGACCGTCGGCCTGCAGTTGCACTGGCTCGTTCATGGCGTAGCAGACGGCGGCATCCACCCGATCCTCCACCAGGCTGGCTACCTGGGTGTAGCCGATGCTCTGCAGGTTGACGTCCTCGCGAGGGATGCCGACCTGGTCCAAAAAGGCCAGCCAGCCTATATAGCTGGCACCCTCTGTGGCCGGTATGCCCACCGTCTTGCCCATCAGGTCCTCTGGGGAGGTGATGCCTTTATCGGCCATGGACACCACACAGACGGGGAAACGTCGATACCAGTTCAAAAAGTAGGTAACGGGCAGGTCGCTGGCCCGCGCCAGGATGACCTGATCGCCACTGGCCACGGCAAAGCGCAATTCGCCAGTGCCCACGCGCTGCAAGAGGTCGGTCTCCATGCCATAGTCCAAGGTGACATCGATCCCCTCATCGGAGAAGTAGCCACGTTCCATGGCCACGTACATGGGAGCGAACTGCACATTGGGCACAAAGCCCATAGCGATGGTGATCTCCTCGGGTTCCTGGCTCCCCTCCAGGGGGATGATGGCGCATCCCGCCAGGAGAGAGACGAGCAAGACGGCTATACCAACGATGTGACGTGTTTTCAATTGTATTCCTCCATTCACTCACTATGAACTGTATTCACTCCATCACCCTTCTCGGGGCCAGTGCCAGGTGAGCACAGCCCGCTCGAGGGCGGAGACGGCAAAGTATAGAGATAGGGCGATAAACATCAGGGTAAAGAGGGCCACGAACATGAGGGGGGTATCGAACAGGCCCCGGGCCAGATTCACCAGAAAACCCAGGCCGCGATCCGCGCCCACGAACTCGCCCACCACGGCGCCGATGACGGAGAGGGTCACGCCCACCTTGAGACCCCCAAAGACGATGGGTAGGGCCGCCGGCAACTCTAAAAAGCGGAATATCTGCCATCGGGAGGCCTGAAGGGAGTGCATGAGATCCATCAACTGTTCGTCCACACTGCGAACTCCCACCATGGTGTTGATAAGCACGGGGAAAAAGATGGTCAGGGCACAGACGAGGATCTTGGACAGACTCCCCGCTCCGAACCACACGACGAGGAGGGGGGCCAGGGCCACGACGGGTATAGCCTGGGAGGCCACGATATAGGGGGAGAGGATACGTTCCAGGATGGATGACTTGGCCAGGAGGTAGCCCAGCACCAGGGCCACGCTCAGCCCCAGCACCAGCCCCCAAAAGATCTCGTATAGGGTGACCAGGGTATGCATCTGCAGAGTACCCTCTCGCACCGCCACGATAAAGCGGGTCACCACGCGGCGGGGACTGGGCAGGAAAAAGGCCGGGTAATCCTGCCAGCGTACAAGGAGATCCCACAGGAGAATAAAAAGGAGCAGCATCAGGGGGGTCAGCAAGTGCTCTCTTCGTATTTGCCAGCGCGGCCGCTGTTCTCCTCTGGTCGAAGCCTCGATTCGTTTCGCTCTCTGCATAACAAAAACCCCGAGTGAAAAGCCTCGGGGCCCTGATTTGCGCTCACGTACTCGTGCTATGACCTCTTTCATCCGGACTGTACCGTCGGCCCCGGCATCTCACCGGGTCTACCAATATTGGCGCGTGGGCTCGGCGAGCATCGCTCGCCCCACCACCGATCGGGAATTGACGCCTGTGCGTCTCACCCTGCCCCGAAGCTATCGCATTGTCACCACAGAGTGTAGAACGAATGGCGGGGGGTGTCAAAAATGCTCTGGGCGTCTGGAAGTGCCGCCGTTTTCACGGCACTTCTCTTACTTTAGCTCTTTAGGATGGCGCGGACGACACGTTAATCCCGTGTCGCGTCTTTTTCATTTTGTATTATACTAGGAGAGTGGTGGGAACGGTTCGCCACGCGCGGCATCAATTAATCAAGGGCACAGGCAGCCATAGAGTGCCGCATTCATGTTCCCACGTCGCCTGTTCCCTGGGAAACCATGCAAAGGAGCATCTCGAATGAGTACGCAGGAAGGATCGGAAAGCAACGAGGCGGTCCAGTTTGACACCCTTCTCAAGGGAGGGCACGTTATCGACCCCAAGAACGGTTTCTCGGAGCGCATGGATATAGCCGTGGCCGAGGGCCAGATCGCCGCTGTGAATGAGAACATCCCGGAGGAGAGGGCGGAGGACGTGGTCGATGTGTCAGGGATGTACGTGACGCCAGGTCTCATCGATATGCACGTCCACGTGCATATCTGGTCCGAGTGGTTCGGCCTATCGGGCATCAGGGCCGTCGTGCCCGACGCCCAAAGCTGGAATGCGGGCATCACTACCATGGTCGATGCGGGCACCTCGGGCCCCCTGGATTTTGGGCGCTTTAAGGAGCGGGTCATCGACAAGTCGCAGACGCGCATCCTCGCCTACGTCAATATCTGTGATCAGGGGATGGGGCCGGGCGAGCAGGATGTGTCAAAGATGCGGCCCGAGTTGACGGCCGGGGTATGCAAGGCTTTTCCCAAGGAGGTGGTGGGCGTCAAAACCGCCCATTATTGGACGAGCGAAGCGTGGGACGAGGAACATGCCCCCTGGGATAGCGTGGAACGGGCCGTCGAGGCCGGTGAGTTGTGTCAGATGCCCGTCATGGTCGATTTCTGGCCCCGCCCCCCAGAGCGCTCCTATGAGGAGTTGATCGTGGAAAAACTGCGCCCCGGCGATATCCATACCCACGTCTTTGCCCAGCAGCATCCCATCATCCTGGACGATGGCAAGGTGAACCCCGCCCTCTTTGAGGCCCGCGAGCGTGGGGTCATCTTTGATGTGGGGCACGGTGCGGGCAGCTTTTGGTTTCGTAACGCGGTGCCGGCGCTGGAACAGGGCTTCTTGCCCGATTCCATCAGCACCGACCTGCATACGGGGAATGCCGCCAATGGGCTGGTCACCGACCTGCTCAACGTATGCAACAAGTTCTTGAATATAGGCATGGACCTGGACGACGTCATCAGCCGCGTCACCGTGGCTCCCGCCCGTGAGATAGGCCGTCCGGAACTGGGCCACTTGAGTGTGGGGGCGGTGGCGGACATCGCCGTGCTGCGTGTGCGCGAGGGCGAGTTTGGCTTTTTTGACTGTGGCCGGGCCAAGGTTGTGGGCGAAAAAAAGCTGGAGTGCGCCCTCACCTATCAGGGGGGCGAACTGATGTACGACGCCGATGGGCTGACCATGCCCCATTGGAAAGAGGCTCCGCCCGAATACTGGACGGTGAATAGGTAGTGGTTGATGGGCAAGGCGCTGTACGCCTTGCCCATCGCTCGGAGAATGGCGCAGCCATTCTCCACGCTTTTTAGAATGGGCGAAATAGATTATCTGGCCCTGACTGGGCCTGTTACGTAGAGACGTCCCTCCAGGACATCTCTACGAGAATTGAAATGGGTGATGTAGCGAAGCGTCCGCTTCGCGATCACTCGCTTTGCCAATCGTCATCACGCAAGCCCTTCGACGGAGCGTCGGCTCCGTCGCTACAGTAGAATGAATGAAAGGATAGGACATGTCACCAAGCACGAGTACGCACGGGGGGATCGCCCCTTCCACTTTTGAGAGCCTGGGTGTGGATACCATGATTAACTGCGGCGGGACCTACACCGTCATCAGCGGATCGCGTATGCTGGACGTGGCCGTGGAGGCCATGGCCGAGGCCACGAACGGTTACGTGAGGATCTCCGAACTGATGGAGAAGGTGGGCCAGCGACTGGCCAAACTCACCGGCGCCGAGTGGGGATATATCACCACCAGTTGTTCCGCAGCCATCAATCAGATCACCGCCGCGGCCATGGCGGGAGGTGACCCGGAAAGGATCGCGCGTCTGCCGGACACGCGGGGCATGAAGAATCAAGTCATCCAGGAGCGGGCCATCCGCAGCGGGTATGAGCAGTGCATGCGCATCGCGGGGGCCGAGATGGTCTTTGTGGAGACTGAAGCCGACCTGCGGGCGGCCATCAACGCGCACACGGCGTTGATCTTTATCGATGGCGACGCCCAGTCGCGGAGCCGCATCACGCCCCAGCCCATGATCGAGGTGGCCAACGAGTTCGGCGTGCCCTGTTTCGTGGACGCTGCGGCCCAGCGCGTGGAGGTGCCCAATCGCTATCTGGAGATGGGCGCCGACGCCGTGGCCTACTCTGGCGGCAAGTGTCTGCGCGGCCCCCAGGCCTCCGGCCTGGTGTTGGGACGCAAGGGGCTCCTGCGGGCCGCCTTTCTGAACGCCTCCCCGCATAACGTACAAGGGCGGGCTATGAAGGTGGGCAAGGAGGAGATTATGGGCCTGCTGGCCGCTGTGGAGGCCTTTTTGCTGGGGCGCGACCACGAGGCGGAATGGGAGATTTGGGAGGGGTACCTGGAGACCATCCGTCAGAGTGTGGACGATATCCCCTCCGTAGAGACCGCCTATGAGCAGCCGGGGATCTGCAACGTCACCCCCTACCTTCACGTCACCTGGAATCCCGAAGTCCTCAACGGAACCCCGGAGGAGATCAGGGAGGAACTGCTAAAGGGCGAGCCCAGCATCTTTGTGAAGGCCACGTCCGAGGGATTGCGTTTCAACCCCTATATGATGGAGGCCGGCGAGGATGCTATCGCGGCCCGGCGCCTGCGCGAGGAGATGCGCGATCGTCCCGCGCCCGAACCCGTGGCGCCGCCCGCGCCCCCGGCCGTGGACGTCAGCGGCGA
>CAZMOW010000024.1:0-29097 GCA_964567975.1 uncultured Anaerolineales bacterium
TCACTGAGATCGCCAGCGATTAGAGTCTCGAGACCAGGTTTCATGACCTGTAAGGCCGGTGTGACAAAGATGCGGTGCTTCAGTGCTAGCCGAACAGTCTTTGTCACGTCCACGATTTCCACGGTGAACTCATCGCCATCAAGACGCTCGCACAATCGATGCAAGTTTTTCCTCGCGATGCGTGAATTGGGAGTATCACCGGCGACGAAAAGTCGTAAAATATAGTCTTGGGTTTGCGTTGCCTGTTTGTTCCTAGCTTTCGCCATCTGCCATCTACTCCTGTGAGACCTCGACGCCGTGATCGGTAATCTGAAAGTCGTGAACATGAGGGGAATTATCCCGGCCGCGTGCCTTGAGGATACCCAGCTTCCTTCTAAACATTCCCCCTTCTTCGATGTTTCGCAGCATGATCACCGCATCGATGATCGAAGAAAGGTCCATGCCCGTTATCTCTTCCCTACGAGCGCCGGCGCTGGTCAGATTCGTCAACAGGGTGGTGATACCCCGTTCTTTGCAGTGGCCTACCAGACGAATCACGTACTCAAAAGCGACCTTGCCAGACCCCATCCGCCGGCAGGCGGATATGGCATCCAGTATCAGGTGATCGGGCTGAAAATCCTCGATGGCACGAAACGCCTGTATCAGATGTCTCTCCACTCCCTGGGACTCGGGCATGGCGGAAAGAAAGCGCAACAGACCCTCCTCGCGTGCGGGTTGCAGGTCCAGGCCTGGACTGAGCATACAGGAGACAAGGGCATCCCACGATTCCTCAAAGTTGACATAGAGCACGCGCTCACCGTTGGATGTGGCCGATAGGGCAAAGGAACATGCAAACGTGGTCTTCCCCGTCCCCGCGCCGCCAGTGAGAAGACTACAGGAATTGCGCAAGTAGCCACCGTCCAGAATCGCATCCAATCCGGCGATGCCGCTCAAAACGGGTTCTCCAAAGGCGCGGTGTCCCAAGCCAGCTTCCGTCACAGGGATGATCCAGGCGCCTCGATCAGTGATGCAGAAAGGATACTCGTTGCGACCGAACGCCGCCCCCCTATACTTGATCACCCGCAGACGGCGCGTCGTGACTTGGTCGAGAACGCGCTGACTCAGATTGATAACACAATCTGCCATGTAATCGAGGAAACCGTACGGCAAGGGATCACCGCTTTCTCCTTTGACAGTCATGATAGCCGTCATTCCCGCATCTCGAAGCCATTCGCGCAGAGCATACAGCTCCGTGCGTTCCTTGGCCACATCATCAAGCAATCGAAGAAAGACATCAGGTGCATCGATAACTATTTGACTCGCCTGCAAGTCCGCTGCTTTCTGACGCAAAATGCCAAAAATCCCTCGCAAGTCAAAGTCACCGGAAATGACAGCATCCGGCCGAATACACGCGCTGATGAGCGCCAGGCTACCCCGATTCTCAAACGCGGCAAGGTCCCAACCCAAACCAGCAGCATAGTCCCGTAGGGCAGTCTCTCTCTCCTCAAAAGTCAGCATGATACCCGGGATTCCCTTCTGTGCCCCTCGAACCAGGAATTCGAGGCCCAGCATGGTCTTGCCCGTCCCTGGCCCACCACTGAGCAACGTCAGTGCTCCCTCAGGGACCCCGCCATGCAACACCTGATCCAGACCACGGATCCCCGTCGGTATTTTCGAGATACGATGGGCTGGTCCCGTCTCTTTTATTCCCTCTTTCAGATTTGGTACCATTTGTCAGTCTCCTTGCTTTTTCCAGAGTTCGCACAGTCTCAAGACGATATACACCTATTGCTCGCGATCACTCATAACACAAGTGTCCCCCTCTTATATTTTGCATCACCGGAAAGCAAGTGGCAGTCTTGGCTTCCAGATCACCAAAAGGACAAAGCTTGGTGATAAAATCGACGGCTCCCCACTCTCGCCTGTACCGCTCCATAGGCCGCCACTA
The DNA here is from genome assembly GCA_964567975.1 of uncultured Anaerolineales bacterium. Classification (GTDB taxonomy): domain Bacteria; phylum Chloroflexota; class Anaerolineae; order UBA1429; family UBA1429; genus JAWLEV01. Next base: position 1,928 of record CAZMOW010000024.1, read on the forward strand.
CCATTAAACCGACCTTCGATCAGCACATGACGACTATAGTATAAGAGCATTTCCTTGCCCGCTCGTTAAGGAGGAATGAACTTCACATTAATATCCTGTGAAGAGGCAAAGGAAAACAACAGTCGCTCGGAGCCCAAGGAGAGGTCGTGCTTGACAGAGGACCCTATGGATCAGGGAGGATTGGTTCCGCACACTGATGGACTATACCAAAAAGGCGCCCTCAAGGGGAAGGCAGGACAGTGTAACCGTGTCGGGGAATGGTACAAAGGTACCGGGGATTGGAGGCATCCTCTTCGATCTTGCGTCGGATATTGAGCACGTGCATGCGCACCAGAGTGGGATTGCCCATGCCGGGCGGATATCCCCACACTGTCTGGAGCAGGTGTTCTACTGATTGAGGCTCCTCCGCATTGGCCAGGAGGTAATAGAAAAGATCGAACTCGACAGGGGTCAGTTCGAATTCCTCGCCCTCAATGTAAACGCTTTCCGTGTTGGGGCTCGCACTGATACAGCCCTTGGTGAGGAATCCCAAAGGAGCATCTCCGGAGACGGTCGCCAATAGAGCCTCGACACATAACTCCAGCTCCCTCATATCAAAGGGCTTGGTCAGGTAATCGTCAGCCCCCGCCTCAAAGCCGGCGACTTTGTTCTCGATCTCCTCCCTGGCCGTCAGAAAAAGGATGGGGATAGACATGTGTTCTGGCTGCTGACGAATATACCGGCAGACCTGCATACCGTCCATATCGGACAGGAGAACGTCCAGGATGACGAGGTCAACATGCCGCTCCTCAAGCAATTCGATGGCCTTATCCCCGTCGCTGGCCGTGAGAACCGCATGACCCTGCCGACCCAGCGCCTTCTTTATCATCCTCCGAAGCTGAGCATCGTCATCGACGACCATGATCAGTGCCATACGATCCTCCCGCTTCCATCTCCATTCCAAGATCGATTATAGGTTACGCATTCCCTCTGTCAAGGAGTCTCTGCCACCACGATCTGTCCTCCTGGGAAACGCTCTCCTGATCCACTTTCCCACGAGGCGGCAACTGGGGAGCCGACGGCACATCGTCGGACACGTGAAAACCCGTCGGGGACAACTCCAATGCGCGCCGCAGGAGCTTTTTCTGCTCGGGATCCTCCACAGAACGCAGCGTCCGCCCGAGATGACCACTGATGTCCGCTTCAGCCTTGAGCGCGGCCAGGGCATTCAGGACGACCTGTTTGCGCTCCGGCGGGGCCTCAAGCAATGCATCGATGAGCACATCACAGACGCCAACCCCCTCGGAGACCAGGGCCTTTACGATACCCCTCTGATGCTGGGGAGCTATCCACAAAAGGGCCTGGGCCAGTTCCTTGCGCGCCCCCAGATCGACCAACAGGGATGCCACTCGCTCTGTGATCTCGGGGTCGCTGCTGCGCAGTGCCCCTAACAGGCGCGGCTTGGCCTCCTGCCCCTCGTCTCTGATCAGACGATAGCTTCGCTCCCGCACCGCCGGTGATCTGTGAGCCAGGCCCTCCAACAGCACATCAAAGGCCGAAAGCCCAATCCGTGAAAAGGAGGTTTCCGCAGCATCGGCCACACTTTCGCTGCGATCGCCGAGAGCCTCACGCAGCGGCACCATGTCGACCAGATCCGCAACATCTCCCAACTCCTGGGCCGATCTTAGACGCAAAGAACGATCACGACTGCTGAGGTCGGCGTACAAAGTGGCCGTGCGCCTGAGAAACCGCACGTCACGATAGTATGGCTCCTCTTCCTCGATGGCCGTAAAATACTTGATAGCCACCGGCCAGTCGCGGGTCTTGTAGGCTTCCACCCCCGCCTCGTATAGGCGCTCTCGACGCCGCGGGGCCATCTCTGCCGCGCTGATGCGAATGTCCAGGCTATCCACGTCCCGATAGTGAGGCTGCAATAGACGGATCTCCTCGATCCTTTCCCGCGCTTCCTCCCACCGCTCCAACTTGATCCCCTCGCGCACTTGCACATACAGAGCCGAGAGACGCTTCTCTCGTGCAAGCCGGCGTCGCCTCTCCACATGGTGCCATCCCAGGACGATCACGGCCAGCGCCAGAGCCAACAGGAAATAGGGTATAACCGCCTCGGACAACGAGAAGACAAGGGCACGAATGGCACGTTCCATGCGGCTCTGGAGGCGAATGCGAAAGCCAAGCGCGGGAACGGGGACCACCTCCTCGTCCACCAAAAGCGAGGGAGTAACGCTGACATGGTGCGCACGCAGTAAACGTCCACGTAACTGCGTATTCGCATGGGCAACGCGCAGATCATGGGGCAGGGCTTGAGGATAGCCGGGCACTATGTCAAGGCGACCGGATACGTGTGCCCCCTCGGCATCGACAAAGGCCACCGAGCCATCGGATAGATCAAAGAGGAGATCAAAAGGGCGCACGTCCTCCGAGGAGTGCGCCCTGGCAAAAGCGCTGATAAAGGGGGCATCGGCCCCCCGATGCTCCTCCCCCAGACGCGTGGGGTAGGTCAGCCGCAGCGTGACATCCGATACACCATAGGAAGTGAGATCCACGGTGGGCCCCGTACGACGGATAGGCGTAAGGACGAGCCGCCCAAACCAGCTCAGCGTGACCACCACGGCGAGGATAAGGACCGCCCCCACGAGGATTTTGCGATTGTTATACAGAACCTGGAAAAGATGCGTCAGGCGTTCTCGGGGAATCTTCATGGATATCTACAGCCGCCACATTTCAATCGCCATCGAAAACATTATCTACACCCCAGTGGACCCAAAGCCATCCTTCTCCGCCCCAATCTGTTCGGGAGCCCCCCGGCGCTGAACAAAAGCCTCTCGATCCATGGGCAAACTCCACATCTGCGCGATACGCTGTCCATGACGAATGACACGGGGCAAGGGACAGAAAACCAGGGCGCACACCTCGTTTCCATTGAACTCGGCCTCTACCAGACCATCGTGGACGATGAAACCCCGAAGGAAATTCCCGCTCCGTCCCGTGATGCGCACCACGGCATCCTGGGGTATCCGCAGGGCCACGCCCGTGGGGATACGGGCGAACCCCCACACCCATCGCCTCCCCTTTTTTGGTAGACGCGCCCTGAGATCCAGGGCGGCGCCCTTGTGTCGCTCGGGAGCCCGAGCCCCCTCTCCAACTAACCAATATTCGATCCGAGGATCACCATCACTCACCATAGTCGCTACAGTGACCTGTCTCTATTCGCCCACCAGCGATTCGGCATCGAGCATGATCTCCTGATCCGAGGGCAAAAGCACGGTCCTCACAGAGGGTGAGAGATTGTTTGCCCACTCGTACTTTATCAACTCTGGATTCCCCTGCAACTGCTTGGCGATGATGCCCAACGCCTCGGCCTCCGCTTGGGCCTCCAATTTGCGCGACTCAGCGCGTCCCTCGGCGGCGACGACGGCCGCATTCCTCTCTCCCTCCGCCTTGGCCACAGCGATCTCTGCCTCTTTCTGGGCCGCCTGCAGTCCATATTCCTTCTGCAGCGCCTCCTGCTCCGCCACCTGCTTCTTTTCGATGGCCGCGTCGAACTCTGGTGAAAATTCGATATTGGCCAGTGAAAACTGGTCGACGATGAGATAGTTCGGACGGAGACGGTTAGCAAGGCTCTCCAGAATGCTTTCCTTGAGAACCGCTCGCTCTCGCAATATATTCTCCACACGAAATTCCGCCGTCGCCGACTTGATGGATTCCTCCAAAGCGGGCTCAATGATGATATTTTGATAGTCCGCCCCCACTTCTCGATACAACTTGCTCACGTCCACAGGGTCGGGATGATAGTTAAGCGCCGCCTTGACATTCATGACCTGCATATCCGAAGAAGCCGCCTCGGTGGTTATCTCGAGCTTTTTAGTACGCACATCCATCTGAATAACCCGTCGCACCACCGGCGGCATGATCAGATGGAAACCCTCAACCAACGTACGATCCTCCACTCTCCCCAGCATGATGACGACACCACGATGCCCCGGATCAACGATCGTGTAGCTGGAAAAGACAACCACAGCCGCCACAATGACGAGGATGACGATTCCCACAATACGAAACGAAAAGCCACTTTTTTCTCCCACGATAAATCCTTCCACTTATGCACGGTCTATACCCACGATTATAGCACAATGTTGACAAAAGCTGATAATTGTGAGTCCCTCGATGCTGTCCATGGGACCAATCCGTGACTGGTTGACCGCGGCTACATCAGGTTCTCGCTCAGGGCACGCAGCCGGCGAACTTCGTTTATCAGCCGGCCATGGTTCTCTATTCCGATCGCCAGACCCCAATCTGCCACCTGTGCGGTCACACGTCTCAATACTTCGACAACCCTCAGATAGAGATCGTCCAGCGCGTATTCCCCCAAGAGACCCCCGCAAAAGCTCGCACGACGGGGATCTCCATCTTGCGAGCCATCTGACAGTAGCTCACAAAGCGCGCCACTTCGCGCGTCAGCCCTTCATCGGCCGGCTGGGTGAAGCTGCAATAGCCACCGATGCTGATAACGGACACGCCCTGCTCCCGTATCCGGGAGCGCAGCGCGTCACAGTTCACGGGCTCCCAAATCCTCCTCTAACTATAGCCGAACGCGTCCACCAGATACTGGTGGCTTATGGCACAGCTCTCCGCTGCCTCCCTGTCGCTCGTATCCTGCTCGTACACGGTCCAACGCACGCCATCCAGCGTCTCCAGCGCCTCCATCACATCTGCCAGGGATACCACGCCAGCTCCCAACTCCACCCAATGGCGATCGCCCTCATAATCCTTGAGGTGAACGTATCCAATCTGCTCCCTGTGATCCAGCAAAAAGCGTGCGGGATCCCGGCCCCCAATCTCCACCCAGGCCACGTCCACACAGAGGTCCGTGGTATCGGGATCCATCTCAGCCAAGATCAGATCCATTCCGCTAGGCCCCTCATCCGTGGGCGCAAACTCGTAGGCGTGGTTGTGATAATGCAAAGCAATACCATGTCGCGCACATACGCGCCCCATGTCGTTAAAAGCCGCTATATCGCGACGGTAGCCATCCGCTTCCACACACTCCCAGCCACCCAGGCCCGAGATACACAGATCCCGTGTGTCATAGCTCTCCATAAGCTCTAGGGTGCGATCCAATTCCTGATCCAGTCCGCCATGCATCCCCGCCACCGCCAGCCCGTTAGCGGCCAACGCAGCCTTCAACCTCCGGGGATCATCGGCACAAAGCCCGGCCCCGATCTCGACAGCCCCAAAGCCCGCCTCCCTTACTGCCTTTAGGACCGTCCCGATATTCTCCTCCACATCGACCTGCCGACTGAAGACGATAAGCTGTGCGCCAAGGGGTGGATATTTTGCCATGTCTCTCCTTCCATTCATCAGAACAACCCAACAGCCTCCTGTGAGGTGATTTTAGCGCACACCGCACGGCATGTCCAGCAACATAATCGGCAAAAAGGGCAGAATCTGCCTGCATTTGAAAGTGGCATCATTATGGCTTACTATATGGTTGATTATATGATGCTCTCAAAGCAAAGGCTGACGCCGCCGATGAGCGAGTCTGTGCGTAGGGTCTATCAGGTCACAGTGTTCGTCTTCCTCGTATTCTTTATGCCGGGTATCCTGGCAAAGGCCGGCCCCATGGAGAATGGGACAGACCCCCTGCGCTTGGCCTCTGCCCCCGATCTTGACACCCAGCCACAGATCGTCACCAGGGAGGATGGCTCCGTGATCGTCGTGTGGGTGCAGCGCGAGCAGGGACCAGATGACAGCCCCATACTCTATGCGGCACAGTCTCCCCGCTGGCACCCCATGCCCCTCACATCCCTACCCCCCAGTATCCACAAGCAATACTCGATTGCCATGAGAGCGGATGAAAACGTCCACATCGCCTACTCCCAGGTCATGACCGAGACACAGAGAATATGGCACTATGTGCTGGGAGAGGAGGAAACGGAAGAGCCCTGGTCATTGCCATACCATACACGGTCGACGTTCATGGTGGACGCCACAGGATGCCTGCACTATGCGTGGATGCAGGACGGAGCGATCCACTATATGAACCGCGCCCAAACTATGACCGCGACCATAGGCATCGATCCTTCAGAGGCCATAGGTGATCTGCTCCTGGATGTGGACGAGAAGGGAAAACCCCACCTGGCATGGAGAGGAAGCAATATAGCCAAAGGCGCATCCCAGATATATTATGCGCCCCTGGTGACGGACACCGCCCCTGTCCCCGTCGCCCAGGGAACAGAGTCTCCCCAACTGGCGCTGGAAGCGTCCGGAACAGCGCACCTTTACTGGCGTAATGATGATAGCCTCTACTATGCTAACAGCCGGGACTGGAGCGACATCGAGTTAATCGACGACCGCATCACTGCCCTGGATACCTATGCCTTGGCCGCCGGGCCAGGGCAGGAAGCCCATCTGCTGTGGACCGCAGAAGGAGCACTGTGGTATGCCCACTCGATGGACTGGGAGGCGTCACGGCGCCAGATATCTCCCCGGGCGATGAGAGAACTCGACATAGCGGTCGACGAACGAGGCTCCCCTCACCTGACATGGGTTGCTTCCGAGAACGACGTGGATGGGGGCATCTTTTACCAACCCACTTTTGCCCTGCAGCCACAGATAGCCGTCCGCCACCCCCAGGGGGGAGACTTTGTCACGCATGACACGTGGGCAAAGGCGGAGATCAATGGAAGCGCGGAAGAGATTCTACGCGTGGAATTCTATCTCCAGGTCGATGACTCCCTTGACACTGCCCCTGATCGCAGGGACCATCCACTGCGAGAACTGGGCATCGACAGAGAGGGACGGGATGGGTGGGCAGTGCCCCTGGATACGGCCAACCTGAAAGCGACCGCAAGATACCGCGTCATGGCCCTGGCGACTGACACACAGGGGCAAACGATACGCGCAGTGGGCGGCTGGTTCCGCGCTCTCCCGCCCCAGGGTCCCTGCACGACGCTGCGCCTCCCAAGCGCAGAGCCCGTGCGGGGCCAAAATCATCTTGAGGCCCTGATACACTGCCAGGCCCCATCATACTCGAGACTGCATCTCTATCTGATACCTGCTGCAGAAACATCGAACACGGGGGTTCCCCTGCCCGACACTTCACAATACGTGGGCGCCTACAACCTTCCCAACCAACAGGCCGTCTCGCCCCTCCTGCCCTGGAGGCTCTCTTACGATTCACGCCGCTTCCCGGACGGTCGCTACATCGCCATGGCCATCGCGGAGGACGAGTCAGGGCGTCGTTCATACCTCCATCCCACAGACTCCTTTGTCATCGACAACGTCATGGCGCCAAATCTGGAAATCACCTGGCCCAGATCCGGCGCCGCGATAACCGGGGATGAACTGCGCGTGTCGGCGACAGCGGATGATGCTGACGGCACCATAAGGCAGGTTAACTTTTACCTGGAGGAACGCCATCCCCTAACTCAAAGGCACGAAAACGGCAAGTCTTCTCTCCAGCAGAGACATCTCTTCTGGTTGGGACGGGATACGGACGGCGCAGACGGCTGGAATTTGCGAGTCCCCATCGACCCCTCCTGGCGTGGGGAACACTGTCGTATCTGGGCCAAAGCGTTCGACGAACAGGGATTACAGGAAAGCGCGTATTCCGGAACCTTTGGCCTTTTGGGAGGAGAGCGGCCCCACATTCGAATTCTGAATCCCAGGCCCGGTCATCCCCTACGCGACATGGTGACCATACGGGTATCGATGCACGACGGCGCAAGCAGCGTCCGTGATCCCCACATCTATCTCCAGGCCCGGAACGGCGCAGTGACCCCGTTGGGATCGCTTGAGAGAAACGGAAACTATTTTGTGCGTGAATGGAATACGCGAGAATTCCCCGATGGTCCATATCATCTCCTGGCGGTCGCCCAAAATAAGGAGGGGCATCCGTTCTCTGCCCACAGTGAGGAATTCTTGGTTGATAACGGGCTACCCCAGTACCGCTTTGTGGAGCCCACATCCGCACAGGTGATCTCCGGTACCATACGCGTGGGGCTCGAAAGCGCCACCGATCCGGCACCGCTTGACAGGATATCTCTTTATTATCGAGAGGAGACGGGGGAGCTTTACCCCATCGCCGAGGGACACGACATCCAAGCGCGTTGGGAAACGACGTGGAATAGCCGCATAGCCCTTGATGGAGCATACCATCTGGTGGCTCTGCTCAGAGACGCAGAGGGGAAGATCCGCCGCCTGGAGCAAAAAGTGATCGTGCAGAATACCACGCCACACGTGACCTTTGTATCCCTTCCCAGAGAGAGCGTATGGCGAGATTCTCAGCTGATAGAATGGCAACTCCATCATCCCCTGGGAACGCCACTTTCGACAAGCCTGGAATACAGCGCAGACGGCGGGAAATCTTGGAGCGAGATCGCCTCCGACATTGAGAACGAGACCTCTTATTCATGGGACACGACATCCTCCTTTGACAGTTTGCAGGGACGGCTGCGCGTACGCGTCAGCGACGGCGTGCATTCCAATCAGGCGACAAGCGAGAGTTTCGTTCTGAACAACGCCAACGAGGCGCCCGAGATAACGCTCCTGGCTCCTAAACCAGGAACGATAACCAAAGGGGAGACACAGATTGACTGGCAGGCCTGGGACCCGGACGCGGATCCCATCACGGTAACTCTTGCCTATCGACGCCGTGAGGGGGCTTGGACCTCCATAGCCTCGAATCTTGTTAACACCGAAAGGCATCTATGGGACACAAGCCAGCTTCCACCAGACGACGACTATGCCCTGAGGATCACGGCCAGAGATGCCCTTGGCGCTACGGCGATCGATGTCATCAAAGATCTTGAACTGATCGACAACGCGGCCCCTTCTGTACGGCTCCTGTGGCCCAACACAAAGACAGGCCTCGAAGACACAACTACCATTTTGTGGTCAGCTAGAGACGCCGATGAGGATCCGTTAGCAATCGACATCTATTACAGCGATAACGCTGGCCAGAGCTGGATTCCCCTGGCGGAAGGGATTCCCAACACGGGCTTTTATGAGTGGCAGGTATCCTATCTGCCCGCTGGCGCCCGTTATCGGGTAAAGGTCGTGGCGCGAGACGAATACTCCCAGGCTTCGGACGAGAGCGATGATACATTTACCATCGGCCGCAACCTGCGACCGCGCATAACCCTCCTCACGCCCACTGCCGGTCAAACCATCTCTGGCATCCAGCCCATCAGGTGGACGGCCTTCGATCCAGAGGGGGCTTCTCTCCAGATATCCGTCACACTTCGGCACACAGGGACAGAGGACTGGGAATTCCTCGGCAAAAGCTCTTTTCACGACGGCTTGCTCCTGTGGGACACGACGGATTTCCCCGATGGCGAATACGACCTCCATACCGTGGCGACGAATGGCCAACACTCCACATCCACCGGGCTCACGCGTCCGGTCTCTATCTCCAACGATAACCCCCAGGCGCCGCGCGTGCGCCTCATATCTCCGCGAGGGGGCGAGATCTGGAGCGGAATGCGAGAGGTGCTCTGGGAGGCCTGGGATAGCGACGATGAGCCCATCACAACGACCCTCTCCATACGCGCGGTGGGAGAGAGCGGCTGGGATCAGCTGGCGGTGATAGATGGCTACGCCGGTCACTATGTCTGGAACACCCGACGAATACCCCCAGGAGACGGTTACATGCTGCGCGTCGCGGCGCAAACGCCCACCCTCTCTGCAAGAGACGCGACGGCAAGCCCCATCCACCTGACCCATAGGGACAGCCATCCTCCCCATATACGCATACTCTTGCCCCACAAGACGGCAGGACTGCCACAAAGCAACATCATAGCATGGGCTGCAACTGATCCCGACGGCGATTCTCTGTCGCTGGATTTGAGCATTGGGGACAGAGACGGTGCATCATGGCAGGAATTGGCGACGGAGCTTTACAACGGGGGAGAATACGTCCTGGATTTCCCCTTGCGTAGCGAAACGCCCTACCAGATACGTGCCGTCGCCAGCGACGCGATCCATTCCAGCGAAGCCGTATCATACCCCTTTACCAGATCGATATCCACAAAGCAACTACCAGACCTGACCCTGGAGATTCCCAAAAACAAAGAGGTCTGGTCGGGAACAGAAGAGATCCGCTGGCAAACCACCGACCCCAGCAGACAGGATCTCACCGTGCAAATTGAGCTTAGTCGGGACGGAGGAAGAACGTGGAGTATACTGGAAAGAAGATTAAAAGATACGGGCTCTTATATGTGGGACACAACCACCCATGCCAATGGCCCCTGCCTGCTGCGCCTGACAGCCGATAACGGGCCCTTTGCGACCACGGGGGTCAGCCATCCCTTTACCCTGAGCAACCCAGGACGTACACGCCCCACCGTCTCCCTGCTCTCCCCACGCGGCGGCGAGACCTGGTCAGGGATCCAGGAGATAAGATGGTTTGCCCAGGATAAAGACGGGGACGAGCTAAAGATTGACCTGACTTACAAGATCGCCGGAGACAGTACGTGGCACACGATAGCCCGCGCCGCCCCAAACACGGGATGCTATGTATGGGACACCTCTGACATCCCAAACTGCGACTGCCTAAAGATACGTATCACAGCAAGTGATGGCGCATTCCTCGGCCACGACGAGACAGACATACCATTTACGATGAACAACTCACACGCTCCTCTGATAGAGCTAATAGCACCACGGGGTGAAAAAAGATGGTCGGGGAGGCAGAGGATCAGATGGGTCACGGCCCAGGAGACACGAATGACCCGCGTCGCCGTACAGCTATCCACCAACGCCGGGCAGCGATGGGAAACCCTCGCCTCGGACCTCCCTCCCACAGGAACTTATCTTTGGGATACCACCACGGTACCTGATAGGAGCGTGGTGTGGATCCGCGTCATAGCAAAAGAATACACCCAAGAGGCCATAGACACATCAGAGCCGGTGATCGTGCACAACGGAGGGCCGGCCCCGCCCCCGCCCTTTTACTTGAAATAAGGGGTGTCTAAACGGGCCAACTGAATCATAGCATCTCAGAACCTTCCCGCATCTTCACTTTTACGTAGATTTTACCTTACATTTACGGCCGGTCTACGCAGAGCATTGGTCGAGTGTGCTATGATATTATCATAGTGTAGATTGCTAGCGCAAAGGTAAACGGAATCGCAATGTCCTCAGTTCATCAGGATGCTCAGACCTTTATCTACAATCGAGACGGCACAATTGAAGCCATCTTCCCCAAAAGATGGGATGCGGCCCTGTCGTTCAGTCTCAAGGAGCTGCAAAGAGGCGGAGCACAGGGAGCGGAAAAGCTCCCTCCCTCGCTGTACATCTACATTTCGGCGCTATTGGGGGGCACATCGATCCTCGTGGGATGGAGCCTGGCCTCGACAGGATACAACTGGGCGGACTTGGTGCCCATCATCCCGTTCGCGATAGTTATATTCCTCTCCGACCTTTATCCCCTTCGGATTCCCACTGGCGGAGACAAAGTCACCATCTCCTGCGCCTTCAAGACGGCGGCGGCCATCATCTACGGTCCAAAGTTGACGATACTGATAACATTGCTAAGTACGGTCATGGCCGAAATCGTCATGAGGAGGAAATGGTACAGGGCGGTTTTTAACATTTCGGCGATGGTTCTCACCTCGGCCGCATTGAGCTCCGCCTATTATACTCTATCCAGCACCCCAAGGGATCCTTTCCATACGCCACAAAATGGCATCGCGGTGCTCGTCCTCGTGGTCACTCATTTCGCTACCAACGTGGGACTGGTTTCCATTCTCATGTCCCTATTAGGCGACGTAAATCCCTTTCGGCTCTACAAAACGAATCTCCCCAACATATTCCTGAACAACCTGACGATCATTCCTCTGGGAGCCTTGCTCGCTCACCTGTGGATGTATGCCCCCTGGACCGTACTGGCGGTGGCCATACCCCTAGTGGTGGCAGGGAAATCCTTCCAGTTCATCGATGAGTTCCGGGCGGAAACCCACCGCGCCCTCATCCGCATGGCCGACGCCATCGATGAGCGTGCGCCGCGTACAAGCCATCACGCAAGACGGGTGGCGGCGATCTCTCGCGCTATTGGCAGAGAGATGGGTTTGAGCGAAATGGAACTCGACCAGCTCGCGCTGGCCGCACGCCTCCATGACCTGGGCAAGATCGGCATGAGCGACAACCTCAACCACGAAACTGAACAACTTGACTCCGAGGAGATGGAGACCCTCGTCCACCACCCCGTGATCGGTAGCAGACTGTTGGAGCGCTTCCGCTTCTTCAAAAGAGGACGGGAAATCGTGCTGCACCATCACGAACATTACGACGGTTCGGGATACCCGGATGGCCTGGCCGGGGAGGAGATCCCCTTGGGAAGCCGCATCACAGCATTGGCAGATAGCTTTGATAGGCTCTGGCACCAGGACGCGAACACTTCCCCAGCCGAGCAAGACGAGGCCTTCAAAGAGATACTGGACCGAAGCGGCTCACAGTTCGATCCCCAGGTCGTGGACGCGTTTGTAGAAGCCATGGAACAACAAACGCTCCGATCCACTCTCACTACCCTGCACCCTGTGCCAGATCGGAGGGACACATAGCCCCATCTCGTTGAAAAATCTCCCTCTCGAACCCCATCACACACGAGTGGTGAAACGTGTGTACTCCCCGACATTTGACGCCCCGCCCAGAACTTGTACAATATGGATTGGTGAAGGTGCCGTGATCCGCAGAGAGTATCTTTCTGGGCCGCTAGCTCAACAGGCAGAGCAACTGACTCTTAATCAGTGGGTTCCGGGTTCGATTCCTGGGCGGCTCACTCCTAATTTTGTGGGGAAGTGTCGGAACTGGCAGACGAGCGTGACTTAGGATCACGTGGAGCAATCCGTGAGAGTTCAAATCTCTCCTTCCCCATTCATATATCCGACAGGCGAACGTGGCTCAACCGTAGAGCCTCTTCTTGCCAGGGAGAAAGCAAATTCGAATCTCGCCTATTGCGTATATTCCCGTCCGCGCGTCGGCAAGGCGAACCTAGAGCTGGTTCTCGGGCCTGGCCCGCGAGCCAGCCTTTTTGTGCGGCTCCATAGAATCGTCCCGCACATGACGCATCTTGATAAATATCTCCAGAGGGAGGATCAGCAAATTGAAGGTTACCACAGAAAGCATTGGACCAAGAAAGGTCACCCTGATCATCGAACCAGACCAGGATACGATTGAACAGGGATTGCGCAGAGCAGCACGAGAGATCTCGCAGATTCAGCCTGTAGAGGGTTTTCGCCCTGGAAGAGCTCCTTATAGATTGGTACAGCGTATATACGGCCGTGAGACGGTGCTGAACGAGGCGCTTCGAGAGATTGCCCCCCGCATCTATGGCCAGGCCGTCGAGGAAGCCGGCATCGAGCCCCTGGAACCGGGGGAACTCGAGGTGGAGTCTCAGGATCCGGTAGTGCTCAAGATGGATGTCTCCCTCATGCCCAAGGTCGAGCTTGGAGATTACACGGCGCTGGAGATCGAACCCCAACCCCAGGTGGCCATCAGCCAAGAACAGGTCCAACAGGAACTGGAGCGAGTACAGCGCCAACATGCCGAGTATGAGCCGGTCGAGCGCCCTGTGCAACTCGGCGACCAGATCGTGGCCTCTGTGGAAGGTATATCGGAGGGCGAGCTCGTCATCGACCAGGAAAATGCCAGCCTGGACGTGACCCATGACATGATGCCCCCCGGCTTTGCCGAGGCACTTTTGGGCATGGAGGAGGGCGAAACGCGTGAGTTTTCCCTCACCTATCCCGAGGATTTTGAGAATGAGGAATTGGCTGGCAGGCACGTCGATTTTACAGTGACGGTGAACACGGTTCGACAGGCCAATCTCCCTGAACTGGATGACGAGCTGGCCAAGATGGCCGGCGACTATGAGACGCTGGATGATCTGCGCGAGTCGCTCACCGAGAACTTGCGAGAGCGACTGGAGGCGGAGGCGCGCGAGCGCGAGGTCGACGCAGCCGTCCAAGCCTTATTAAAAGTCTCGGAAGTGGAATATCCTGAAGCCGCTGTGGATCGCGAGGTGGAGGCAGTCCTCCGTAATCGGAGGGCCCGTATCGAACAAAGCGGTCTCAGCTTTGAGGACTATTTGCGCATGACGGGACAATCGGAACAGGGGTTGAGGACCCAGATACGTCCCGATGTCGAGGAGCGACTAGCCCGGAACCTGCTACTGCAAGAGTTCATCCGCGCCGAGGCTGTGACGGTGGACGAGGAAGAATTGGAAGAAGAGATAGCAAATATAGCGGAGAATATTGCCGAGGCCACCGCCCAGGAGCCCGAGGAGGCAAAGGAACGCTTACAACAGGACGGCGCCCGCTTTTCCATACGTAACGACCTGCTCATGGAAAAGGCCTCCGGTCTGCTAATAGACATATTGACGGGCCGTCATACCGAGGAGGAAGAGGGGTCGCCAGAGGATACCGAAGAAGAAGAAGAAGAAGAAGAAGAAGAAGAAGAAGAAGAAGAAGAAGAAGAAGAAACCTCCGAGGAACAAGCAACCTCCGAGGAACAAGCAGCCTCTGAGGAACAAGCAGCCTCTGAGGAGTGATCTCCCGATAGACACCTATCAAGTCGATATAGAAAAGAGGCTCAAAACATATGTTTGAGAGAGATAGAGAGGAAAAAATGAATCCCATGGCACGGATTCCCATGGTTATCGAGACATCTGGGCGGGGCGAGCGAGCATATGATATATACTCCCTCCTCCTGAAGGAACGTATCGTCTTTTTGGGAACGCCCATCGATAGCAACGTGGCCAATGTCATTGTGGCCCAGTTGCTATTTCTGGACAGGGAAGACCCAGAGCGTGAGATAAATCTTTATATCCATAGCCCCGGTGGCGTCATCTATGCCGGCCTGGCCATATATGATACCATGCAGATCGTGCGTTGTCCCATAGCCACCATCGCCGTCGGCAGCACGGCCAGCATGGGAACCGTTCTTCTGTCCGCCGGCACTCCTGGGCGACGCTACGCGTTGCCCAACTCCACGATTCACATCCATCAGCCCCTGGGTGGTGTTCGTGGACAGGCGACCGATGTGGAAATCCAGGCAGACGAGATTTTGCGACTGCGCAAGCGCATCAACTCCATCCTGGCGAAACATACGGGACAATCCATAGAACGCATCAAGCAGGATACGGACCGCGATTTCTACATGGACGCCGAGCACGCCCGCGAATATGGAATTGTAGACAAGGTACTTTCAGCACCGGGTGAGAAGGAGGAGGAGGGAGAAGCATAATGCCTGAAACAAGAGCGCACTGCTCCTTCTGTGGACAACCGGAACATACGGTGAAACGACTCATCGCAGGACCAAATTCCGTCTATATATGTGACGAGTGTGTGAACCTGTGTAAGCAGATACTGGACGCCGGCAGTTCGGACGCGGAAAAAGATCCCTTACAACCCGAACAGATCCCTTCCCCACAAGGGATATATAAGGGCTTGAACGAGTACGTCATCGGGCAGGAGCGGGCTAAAAAGGTTCTCTCCGTGGCCGTCTATAATCACTACAAACGCATCCTCGCGCGCGAGGAGACGGATGACGTGGAGGTCGAAAAGACGAACATCATCCTTGTCGGCCCCACCGGCTGTGGAAAGACGCTCCTCGCGCAAACGCTGGCCAGAATCCTCGACGTCCCCTTTTGCATCGCCGACGCCACCTCTCTGACGGAGGCGGGCTATGTGGGAGAGGACGTGGAGAATATCTTGCTAAGGCTGCTTCAGGCGGCCGATTTCGACGTCGCCCGCGCCTCCCACGGTATCGTCTATATCGACGAGATCGACAAAAAGGCTCGCAAAAGCCAGGGCAACCCCTCCATCACGCGAGATGTCTCGGGCGAAGGGGTGCAACAGGCCCTGCTGAAAATCCTGGAAGGTACGGTGGCCAACGTGCCTCCCCAGGGGGGGCGCAAGCACCCGCACCAGGAATTCATCCAGCTGGACACTACCAATATACTCTTTATCTGTGGAGGGGCCTTTGACGGCCTGGAGGATATCGTACGCAGACGTACCCGCGAGGAGGGCGACCTCGGCTTCAGCGCGGCGAGCGAGGGACGATACGCCAGAAAGCGCGACCTGGCCGAACTCCTCAGCCAGGTAACCTCCGCCGACCTCCTGTCCTACGGCCTGATCCCAGAACTTGTGGGGCGCTTGCCGACCATCGTGAACGTCAACCCCCTGACCGAAGAGGATCTGGTGCACATCCTGATTGAACCAAAAAACGCCCTCGTACGGCAGTACCAAAAACTCTTTGCTGTGGACGAAGTGGAACTGGACTTTACCAAGGAAGCACTACACATGGTGGCAAAAGAAGCCCTCGAGACCAAGATGGGGGCGCGAGGCTTGCGTACCATCATCGAAGAGACCCTGCTCGATGTCATGTACGAGCTGCCTTCTCACCGCGAGATAAAAGAGTGGGTGGTCACGGCGGATCATATCCGCAATCGACACAAGCACATGCCGGAGGAGTTCAACGCAGCCGCCTAGGGCCATCGACCATATATAGAGCGATAAAGGCGCAGTCCGAAGGACAAGGAATAGCAACGGGGAAAACCTGCCGCTGCTATTCCTTTGTGCTTTCCCTCCGTCCCTTTTGACACTCCACTCTTATTGGCATAGAATTTTCATAATCGCGGGATCGACCTTTGCAAAGCGTACAATTCGGATATCGATTTTTACCCCATCTGGAGATAAAGGCTCATGCTAAGCAGTTCTGAGATTCGATCCAAATTCTTACAATTCTTTGAGGACCGCGGCCATACGGTGGTCAAAAGCTCTTCTCTCGTCCCCGGAAATGACCCCACTCTGCTCTTCACGAATGCGGGCATGGTACAGTTCAAGGATATATTCCTGGGCCTGGAAGAGCGCCCCTACTCCAGAGCGACCACGGCACAGAAATGCATGCGCGTCAGTGGAAAGCATAACGACCTTGAAGCGGTGGGCCCCTCACCAACACATCACACCTTCTTTGAGATGTTGGGTAACTTTAGCTTTGGCGATTATTTCAAAAGACAGGCCATCACCTATGCCTGGGAGTTCCTCACGCAAGAGCTTGGTCTGAACCCCCAACGCCTCTACCCTACCGTATACCGAGACGATGACGAGGCCTTTGACCTCTGGCAAGAGATAGCCAATGTGCCTCCCTCGCGGATTACGCGGTTGGGTGAAAAGGAAAATTTCTGGGCCATGGGCGATACCGGCCCCTGCGGCCCATGCTCCGAGATCATGTACGACCGCGGCTCCGAGGCTTGCACCTGTGGCATGGAACCATGCACCCCCGCCAACGAGTGTGAGCGATGGATAGAGATCTGGAACCTCGTCTTCATGCAGTTCGAGACCCACGACGACGGCACCCGCGTCCCCCTGCCCAGCCCCAGCATCGATACGGGCATGGGGTTCGAGCGTATCACGGCCATACTCCAGGACGTAGATAGCAACTATGATACGGACCTCTTTGTGCCCATCATGCACAAAGCGCGGGAACTGCTGGGACACAGCGAACAAAACATGCGCGACAACCTCATTCCCTATCGCGTCATCGCCGATCACAGTCGCGCCATCACCTTTCTCATCGCCGACGGAGTGCTGCCTAACAACGAGGGGCGAGGGTACGTGACGCGGCTCATCCTGCGACGCGCCGCTCGCTATGGCCGAAACCTGGGCTTTGAGGGGCCCTTTTTGGCAGAGACGGCCCGTATAGTGATCGACATGATGGGGGAGCACTATACAGAACTCAAAAGGCGTCGCCAGTTCATCTGCGATGTCATCACCCAAGAGGAGGAACGCTTCCTCAGCACCCTCTCTGTCGGGCTGTCCCGTCTGGACGAGCTGGCGATGCAGTTAAAAGAGGACGGTGTGGATGTGATTCCTGGAGAAGAGGCCTTTCGACTTTACGATACTTATGGCTTCCCCCTGGAACTGACCCGCGATGCCGCCCAAGAGATGGGATTGAGCGTGGACGAGGCGGGCTTTGAGGCCGCCATGGCAGAGCAGCGCGAGCGCGCTCGCTCGGCACAGCAATTCGATATGGACGCCGAAGGAGAACTGTATCGCCGTCTGGATCTTCCCAGCACCGAGTTTCGGGGATACGAGACCTGCTCAAGCGAGTCCACCATCGTGGCCCTCGTCAAAGATGGCTCCCCCGTCAATAACGTCACCGAGGGAGAAAAGGTGGATATCGTGCTCGATGTCACCCCCTTCTATGCCGAGGCGGGAGGCCAGGTGGGCGATGAGGGAAAACTTTGCGGGGAGGGCGTTCACGTGCGTGTTAAAGACGCCGTCACCCCCATCCCCAACGTTATCGTACATCGCGCGGAAGTCGTCGAGGGCACCATCTCCGTGGGTGACAAACTTGAGGCTGCCCTGGACGAGAGGCGCCGTCTGGATATCGCGCGCAACCACACGGCCACACACCTGCTGCACGGCGCGCTACGAGATGTGTTGGGGGGGCACGCCACCCAATCTGGCTCTATGGTGGCTCCCAACAGATTGCGCTTTGACTTCTCACACCTCTCCCCGTTGACTGAGGAAGAGCGAAGGCAGGTGGAATGTATCGTCAACGCCAAGATTCGGGAGAATCTCCCCGTCAAAACTCAGACCATGAGCTACGACCAGGCCGTGCAAGAGGGAGCCATCGCCCTCTTTGGTGAGAAATACGGGGAGCGCGTTCGCGTCGTCAGTGCAGGGGATTACAGCACAGAACTCTGTGGTGGCACACACCTCGACGGCACGGGCCAGATCGGTTTCTTTCTCATCGTCAGCGAGTCAAGCATAGGATCGGGCTTGCGCCGCATAGAGGCGGTAACGGGGCGAGGCGCCGAGGCGTATGTACACAACCGACTGGAACACTTGGAAAGGGTGGGCAATCTCCTTGCAGCAAAGCCGGGGCAAGAGGTTACCAAGCTCCAGGATATGATGGAGGAGATACGCGAACGGGACCACACCATCGAGGATCTGCGACGTCAACTGGCAGCCCACAATGTAGATGCCCTGATAGACAAAGCCCTTGACGTCGGCGACGCCAAAGTCCTGTCGGCCGAGGTGGACGCCGGTAACGTGGATACTCTACGAGAGATGTGCGACCGCTTCCGACAAAAGCTAGGCAGTGCCGTGATCGCCCTGGGAAGTATTATAGATGAAAGCCCTGTGATCGTGGTGGCCATCTCTGATGACTTGGTTTCCAAGGGACTGCATGCCAGCAAACTGGCCAATGTGGCAGGTCAACACATCGACGGTGGTGGCGGGGGACGCCCCACCATGGCCCAAGCGGGTGGCAGAGACAGTGCTAAACTGAATGGCGCCCTGGAAGCGGTTCGCGAAAAGACTTTGGAACAACTGGAGAGATAGAGCCCGCCATTCCCTTCGGAGCGAGGAACTGCATATGTTCAGGTTTCTACACCGAAAAAGAGATTTACCAGATCTGCCCGTGACCCAGCACAGTATCATCGCCTGGGAAAGGGATCATGTAAGGGCAGGGGTCATGCAGTTAGAAAAAGGAACGGCACAGCTCATGGGCGTCGCCGCCGTAAGCGTACACGGCGTCGACGGCACCAGCCATCCCGATGTGGATCGCTGGTTCGCCGGCTGTGACGAGGCACTTACAAAAGCGGAGGATATGACCCCCTCTGCGTGCGGACATAAAATCGTCCCCGATTATGTGATGATGAGCCTGCCCTCCAATGTCACCGGCAATCTGAATGTCACGGTCTCGGAAAAGCGCGATACCCCAGACAGTGGCATAACTGCGGAAGAGATCGAGGCCCTGTTGATACGGAGCTACCGTAAAGCCCAGGATATGCTTGGCACCCGCAAGGAAAACGCCAATCTGGCGATCATTCATGGCTCCGTTTCCGCCATCGATCTGGATGGGAAAGCCCTGATAGATCCCCTGGGAATTCAGGGCCAAGAGATGACGTTGGATACGAGCTTTAGCATGGCTCCGACCGAATGGATACGTGCCCTGGAGATCATCTCTGAGCGCCTGAAGCTGCAACTGACGACCCTGGTACCTCACTATGCCCTCTATGCCGCTCCCCTGCTCGATGCCTCCTCGCTGTTGATACTGCTCGATCACGACTATTCCTTGGTCAGCCTGGTCAAGCGAGGAAGGGTGGCATGGGCCAGGCGCATCGATGTAGGAGAACGCGACATCATTCACGCCACGGGGAAGAGGCTGCACCTGACAGAACACCAGACCGATGCCCTGATGCGCACATACAGGGCAGCCAAACTCCATGAGGAAGCCGAGTCGCGGTTGGCGGGTGTCTTTTGGCAGGAACTGTGTCGCTGGATGGAGGCCCTGGCAACTCAAATACAAAGCCATCAGAAAGAGGGATCGGTACCCCACCAGGCCTATTTTCTGGATATGAGCAGACACATACCGGAGGCCCGGTCTTCCCTGGAGACACCCTTTTGGGAGCAGAGGCTCCCCTTTGCCCGCTGTCCGGACATTACAGAGATCAAGGTGAATATGATCAGGGACGTTCTCGATTGTACAGCTCAGGCCAGTGGTCCCCCTTATCTCCTGCTAAGGGCGTTGGCCCAATATGTGGTGCGCATTTACGCAGATAACAACAGCTTTGACCGCTTCCTGCTTGAGCACATCGATTGGCGCCACATATCATAGCGCCCATGACTACTGATCGAGGAGACGTTTTGCATACAGTTAGGGTTATTCATCTGTCCCACCAGGATACCACAGATACCATACGAGAACTCTTGGCCAAAATTTCGCCGGGCACCCTGGTATGGCTTATCGCACCCCGCCGCCTTGACTCCGTACGCAAGCTGCTGAATCTGAAAAGGTTACAATATACGGCCGAGAAATGCGCCCTCGATTTGCGCCTCGTATCGCGGCATTTCCACGTCCGCGCGTTGGCGCGAGAGGCGGGGATCCCTTCGTACCTTTTCCTCCCGCTGAAGCTACATGGACGCGCACAGTCATCCTCAGAAGTCCTTCAAACCACAGCGAGAGAACAAAAGACTGTCAACAAAGGGACAGACATTGAGGAGGCGTTGCCCAGCAGGTTACGCCGGCGCCCAAAGAACATCGGAGTGGGCGCTGCTTTTCTCGCCCTTGCAATGACGGTCGCCTTTATGGCCATCCTGCTGGGAACGGCGGCCGCCTTGATCCCTCAAGCAGAGATCGTCCTGATCCCCGCATCCGAGTCTGTATCCACCCAGTTTACTGCCATTGCGAGCACGACACAGAAACAGATTGACCATGAAGAGGCAATCGTACCGGCGCGAGTCGCTCAGGTGATCATTGAGGGACGGGGCGAGACCCCCTCCAGCGGCCACGAGGATGTCGCGGACAGCCACGCCTCCGGCGAGGTCGTCTTTGCCAATCTCACCGGAGAACCCGTCACCGTCCCCAAAGGAAGCGTCGTGCGTACCAGTTCGGGCGTCAACGTGCGGTTTTACACTATCGCCGATGTGGAAATCCCTGCGGTCCTCTATGGACACGAGCGCGTGGGCATCATCGCGCTGGAACCGGGGCCCAGTGGAAACGTCAAGCCACTGACCATAAACGTGGTAGAAGGAGAGATCGCACAGGCGGTCTCTGTGACCAATGACAAGGCAACTCAGGGCGGGACTATCCAAAGGGTCCCCATCGTTTCCTCCCAGGATTTTGATCGACTGCGAAATGAGCTCATCGCCCGCTTGCAACGCGAGGCATACGACAAGCTCGTCACAGAACTCGGGCAGGATGAATTCATCCCTCACGATTCCGTGGAGGTACAGGTGATGGAACAACGCTATGATCAGATGGTAAACCAGCGAAGCGATGTGCTATCCATGCGCATGAAAATCGTCGCCCGGGGCATCGCTGTGGATACCGCCTCACTTGATGACCTGGCCATTCGCTACCTGGAGACGAAAAAGGACGGCGAGGTGAGCGCTATCGAAGATAGCCTCGTCGTGCAGCAAGAGGAGCAACTTCGGGTCGAGAAAGACGAGGTCCATCTGGTCATGGCAGCACACTGTGAGATGGCCTCCGTGATCGATTTGGAGGCCACCCAAAAAGCCATTCGAGGAAAAAAGATATCAGAGGCAAAAGTGTGGCTGCAGAAAAACCTACCACTGCAGAAAGCGCCCCAGATTGCCGTGCTCCCGGAATGGTGGGACCGTATTCCATTACTTCCTCTTAGAACAGAGATCACCCTCTCGGTAGGATAGGGGCGATGCGCTATCTAGCGTTGGATGTGGGAGAAGAGCGAATTGGCATAGCCATCAGCGACGAGATCGGGCTTGTGGCCCGCCCCCTGGAGACCATCGTTCGGGAGCCCGGTCCAGCCAGCTTTGAGAGGATCGCTGATATATTGCAGGAAAAGGAGATCGACGCCATCGTCGTGGGTTTACCTCTGCTTCTCGACGGTTCAGAGGGCAAACAGGTGCGCTCCACACGTGCGTATGTGCGGGGCCTGACAACGCACGTGGAGGCACCCATCACGTATTGGGATGAACGATACAGCACAAACCGCGCGAAGGAGATCATGATCGAGAACCGCAGCAAGGCTTCCCTCGACGCCGTCGCCGCCGCCGTCATATTGCAGGAGTATCTGGATAGAGTAAAGCAGGAGGAAAGACCTGGTGAATAGAGCCGTGCGTTTGATCCTGCGCCTCGCCACCCTGGTGCTCTCTATATCCGTCGTCATCGTCATCTTTGCTGGCGGTTTCTGGTACATGTGGCAGCACACCCGGGGAAACAGCCCCCAGATCGAGTACAATATCACAGCCCAAAAACTGGAACGGACAGCGTTGGGTTTATATCTGCGCTACCAAAAAAGCAAAGTTACGAAACCCGCGGATCCGGACAGCGACCAGGAGGTGACCTTCGCCATCGAATCAGGAGAAAATGTGGTGACCATAGCACAACAGCTGGAACACACTGGCCTGATCAGCGATTCCGAGCTCTTTCGGCGCCTGGTACAGTACTGGGGAGCCGACGAGGGTATGCAAGCGGGCGTTTATCTGCTAAAGCCCAACATGACCATGGAAGAGATCATGCGCGAGCTCCAACACGGACGTGTGGCGACCACCTCGGTGACAATACCTGAAGGGTGGCGCATCGAAGAAATGGCCACCCTGTTAGGAGAAGAGGATGTCGCGCCGGCCGAGGAATTCATTCGCCAAGCCAGAATCTCCAGTGTGGATCACGAATTCCTCCAGGACCGTCCCCCGGGAAGCCCTGACAGCCTGGAGGGATTCCTCTTTCCGGACACTTACCACTTCCCAAAGGAGATCACGGCCCAACGTGTTGCAGAGATCATGGTAGATAACTGGGATGAACGCGTGTCGGAAGAACTCCGGCACAAGGCTGATGACATCGGTTTATCGCTCTATGAGGCGGTTATTCTCGCCTCCATCGTCGAGCGTGAGGCTGTCGTGCCCGAGGAGCGCCCCCTCATGGCTAGCGTATTTCTGAATCGCCTGGAAGAGGGAATGCGTCTGCAGGCCGACCCCACAATTCAGTACGCCAAGGGATACGATAATGAGAGCGGACGTTGGTGGAGTCCCATAATCCGAGAAGAGTTCAATACCGTGGAATCACCGTACAACACGTATCTCAACGCCGGCCTTCCGCCTGGACCGATCTGCAATCCCGGGTTGGCCTCGATCAGGGCCGTTCTGGAGCCAGAGCCCAGCGATTATCTCTTCTTCCTCGCTAGAGGAGATGGCTCTCACATCTTTGCCAGGACTTATGAGGAACATCTCCGCAATGAGGAGAGCTACGGCAGCGAGTGATCATGACGAGACGGACGCCGGATCCGAAAGAGAAAAAGCCTGGCTGGTGGCAGCGGTTTCGCTCCATGCCCGATGTACAGCGGGCCGAGATCCTCGCCAAGATATCGGTTTGGGCCATCATCGCCTTACTCTATATACTTGGCGGTGTCAGCCTTTACTTGCGGGCCAGATACCTCCCTTCTGCGTCGCCCGTCACGCCCCTACAGACCACAACTCCCAGCATCCCGACCCAAGAGCCCACGGTTCCGGAATTCACAGAAACCTTGTATCCTACCCGCACACCCAAACCCAGCAATACAAGCAGCAACAAAGATATGACTGCAGAATGGATCGTCTTTATGACAAGAGACGATGCCACAGTAGACGCAAGTATCTAGGAGAAATCACACTATGGATACCATGAAACTCTTGCGCGACCTCTCGCAAGCCACCGGTATATCGGGCGATGAGGAGGAACCACGCCAGATCGCACGAGACGCTCTCACGCCCTTTATCGACGAACAACACGTCGATGCGTTGGGAAACCTCATCACCCTGAAACGGGGAACACGTCCACCCCACGTTTCAAGGCACTCCATCATGGTCGCCGCACACATGGACGAAATAGGCCTCATGGTCACCGACTTTGATGAGGGATTTCTCCGCTTCACTACGGTGGGGGGCGTGGATACGCGCACCATCCTGGGACAAGAAGTCACAGTACATGGCAGACGCCCCCTGCCCGGGATCATCGCCAGCCGTCCACCCCACGTTCTTCCAGAGGAGGAGCGGGAAAAGTCCCTGCCCCTGAAAAAGCTCTTTATAGACGTGGGCGTATCTTCGGAACAGATCCGTGAGCTCATACAGGTGGGAGATTTTATCACCATGCGGCGGGGATTCCTTAGTCTGGCCAAAGGATACGCCTCGGGCAAAGCCTTTGACGACCGCGCGGGCGTGGTGACCCTTGTCCGCTGCATGAAAGCCCTCAACACCATGCAGCACAGCTGGGACGTGTACGCTGTCGCGACCTCCCAGGAAGAGATGGGGCTACGAGGAGCCACGGTCAGCGCCTATGGCACGGCCCCCGATATCGCCATCGCTGTGGACGTGGGCTTTGGCCAACAACAGGGCGTGGAAGAAAAGGAGGCCATATCCATGGATGAGGGGGGAGCCATTGGCATCGGCCCCAATTTTCATCCCCTCATGGTCCAGAGGTTGATCGAGACCGCCGAGAAATACGAGGTAAAGCATCAAAAGGAGATCGTCCCGGGCCGGTCGGGGACCGACGCCTGGGCCATCCAGGTGGCCCGCGAGGGAGTCCCCACCGCCTTGATCTCTATCCCCCTCCGCTACATGCACACATCTGTGGAAACCGTATGCTTAAAGGACATCGACCGTATCGGCAGACTCATGGCCCTGTTCATCGCTGAACTCGACCAGGACTTTGCTGAGACATTGGGGCTTCCAAAAGGAGGAGAATAGATATGTTACTGGAAGCATTATCAAATGCGCGCGGCGTTTCGGGAAAAGAGGATCAGGTACGTGACATCATCCTCCGAAAAGTTCAGGATCACATAGATGAACATCGTGTGGATGCCCTGGGCAACCTGCTGTGCATCAAAAGGGCGCGTCACGCTTCGGAGCAATGGCCAAACAAGGTGATGATCGCCGCGCACATGGACGAAATAGGTCTGATCGTGACAGGTATCAACAAGAATGGAACATTACGCTTTGACAAGGTGGGTGGCATCGACGACCGCATACTGCTCTCCAAACAGGTCCTCGTGGGGGAGGATGCGGTGCCCGGTGTTATCGGATATCGTCCCATTCATCTGATTCCCAGCGATGAACGTGACCAGGCCATCAAGGCAGATAAACTTTCCATAGATATTGGGGCGACCGATGAGGAAAGCGCCAAGGAACTCGTCACCAGGGGCGATTATGTCTCCTTTCGTACCTCTTTTGCGTCACTCGACGAGGAATCGCGAACGGTAAAGGGCAAAGCTTTCGATGATCGGGCGGGATGTGCCGTCCTGATCGAACTGCTAAAGGAAACGTACGATCTCGAGATCCACGCTGCCTTTACCACCCAGGAGGAAGTAGGGCTCCGGGGTGCGCGTGTGGCTTCTTACAGTATCGATCCCCACGTCGCTTTTGTCCTCGAAGGGACCATCTGTGATGATCTGCCCAAGAAAAAGGATACCAGCCCCGTAACCGAACTGGGCAAGGGACCGGCGATCACCTTCATGGACCGATCCTTTGTCGCCGACCGCCGCCTGGTGGAACTGCTCGTAACGACAGCGGAGCAGATGGATATCCCCTACCAGTTCAAAAGGGCCGTCGCTGGAGGCACGGATGCCGGCGCCATTCACCTCGCCCGCGAGGGAGTCCCCTCGGCGACCGTCTCCGTTCCCTCACGCTACATACACGCGCCGGTCAGCCTGCTCAGCCTATCCGATTTCGATCATACCCTGCAGCTCCTGCGAGCTGCTTTGCACAAACTGGAGGGAGGACTTGCATGAAAGGTTTAATCAGAAAACTGGTGGAAACATACGGCCCGTCGGGAAACGAGGAACAGATCCGTGGCTTGATTGAGGAGACGATCCGCGACCACGTCGAGGAGATCCGCGTCGACACCATGGGCAACCTCATCGCCCACAAAAAGGGAACGGGCGACGGCAAGCGCTTCATGGTCGCCGCCCACATGGACGAGATAGGTCTCGTCGTAACCCACATCGATGACGACGGGTTTGCGCGCTTTGGTCGCATTGGCGGCGTGTCCCCCGCCACCCTGGTGGGCAATCGCGTGCACTTTGCCGACGGCACCACCGGCGTGATCGGTTGGGAAAAGTGGCTTCGTTCCTCCAAACTCCCCAAGTGGGAGGAACTCTTTATCGACGTGGGCGCCACCTCGCAGGAGGACTGCCCCGTGAACGTTGGTGACATAGCCGGCTTTGTGCGCTCATTTATGGACCTGGGCAAGCGCCTCGTAGCCAAGTCCATGGACGATCGCATCGGTTGCGCCGTCGTCATACAGGGCATTTTGAACATGGAAGCCTCCCCGCATGACATCTATTTCGTCTTTACCGTACAGGAGGAACTGGGCACGCGCGGGGTGATGCCCGCCACCTTTGGCATCGAACCGGATGTGGCAGTGGCAGTGGATGCCACGACGGTTGGCGATACGCCAGAAGCCCGTCCCATGGCTGTGTCCTTGGGCGACGGTCCGGCCATCAAGGTGATGGACTCTGGCATGCTCACCCATCCTGGCGTCAAGCGGTGGATGGTACAGACGGCGGAGGAAGCGGATATCCCCTACCAGCTTGAGGTGCTGGAAAGAGGATCGACGGACGCCCGCGCCATGCAACTATCACGCACTGGCGTGGCCGCTGGATGCCTCTCCATCCCCTGCCGCTACGTACATACCCCGTCAGAGATGGTGGA
>CAZMOW010000025.1:0-28449 GCA_964567975.1 uncultured Anaerolineales bacterium
AATTATCAACAGATTTTGCCTGCACCCCGCTACACCGGGAGAGCCTAGCAGAGCCATTTCAGATATAACGAAGTTGATTCTTTATCTCGTCCGCCGTCACATGATTCAGGATCGTAAGCAACCGGCGAACGATTTCATAAGGCTGGCGACGTGTGGCAAGAATTATCCCATAATGCTCCCGCTCGGTCACGATGTACTTCTGGGCCAACTCCTCAAAGTCGGCTCGGTTATGCGTCACCAATTTACGTTCGTGACGCACCGCAAAGGCCAACTGCTCTTCGTCGCTTTCGCCTAGACAATCAGCCTGACGCGTAGTAAGCACATCGAAACCACGACCCCGAAGCAGTTCGGCCACCAGTACGTCCACATCCTCGTCAAGATAAAGTTCAATGAAGAGCTGCGGCATCATTCACCAACGAGCGGATCGATTCTATCTGCAGGGATACGATTGCGCTCTATGTGGCGGTTTATCTCCTCCCGATGATCGCTGTAATAGCTCAGGGCATCAAACACCTGCGCCAAATCCAGATGGGGCAACCGCCGGGGAATCTCTTCGGCGGTTACCCCCATGCGCCAGATTTCCACAATCGCACGTACCGGTGTGCGCGTGCCCTCGATGATGGGTTCACCGCTTAGGATATCCTCGTTGGTCACGATGTAGCGATGCCGCGTCCGCGTTATCTCGACCATAGTCCTCCTTCGCACAAGTGTAAACACCCTGTGCTATGGGGAAAGCACTAGCGCTTTCCCTCGCAGTTTTACTACACAAAACTGCTAAAGGAAGCCGCTAAGCGGCCTCCTCTGTGGCCCACGCTACTCCGCGAGAGCTTGGCTTTGCCAAGCTCTTGGCTTCGTAGCTTACTACGAACGCTCTAGTCCCGCGCCGCCCAGACCATGCCCCGGGTCACCATGGTCAAGATCTGGGGATCCTGGTCGAACACGTCGGCCACATGCCCCAGCGACGTGTAAAAGACGCGGCCCTCGCCGTACGTCTTGGTCCAGGTCACGGGCATGACCACGTCGCCAAAGCGGGTGGTGGCCAGCACATTGTTGCCGGGATCCACGTGCATATAATAGTGCTCCGAGGATACGCTGAAATCGTGCAGCCCCTCGATGATGGGATGGTCGGCGTCCTCGATGTGCACCGTATACTCTACACCGTCACCGCCGGGGTGAGCCACCCACTGGCCGCCCACCATGTACTGGTATTCCGTCTGTTCTCGGAAGGCATCGCCCATGCCGCCGTGCACGCCGGCGATGCCCACACCGCTCCTGACCGCCTCCAGCAGAGGTTCGAGTTGTCCCCGCTCGATGTGGCCCATGGTCCAGATGGGCACGATGAGGTCGAATTCCTGCAAATCAAGCTCCCTGAAGGCGTCCAGTGTGTCCTGTACCTCCACCTCGAATCCTTCTGCCTCCAGGGCGTCCTTTAATATCTCTCCCACCTGCTCCGGCTCATGTCCCTCCCAGCCTCCCTGTACGATCAATGCTCTTTTCATCTCGACTCCTCTTCTAGGTTTATTGCCCGGCCAGGGGCCACCTGTAGGCACAGTCCATGACCGGAGATGTGAAATCTGTTTCCACTCCCTCTCCGCCTACTTTAGTCGCTTGGATTGAGTATGTCAATCAAGCGCGACAAGGAAAGCGTGAGGCGGTGGGGCGGATTGCCAATCCGCCCCACTACATATAGGGTACCATTTTGAGAGACCACAAAATGTAGTATAATGGTTTTTAGAGATGGTGCTTCCCCAACATTTGCACGGGAAGCGAGCTAACAGATACAATAGGCGTGGAGAAAAGGGGCCCGCTGGCAAAGGGAGTATAGAGAGGGCGCAAAAGAGTCTTCTTATGAAAAAAGATGACGTACGTCCTGCTGTGATACATCATCCCCCGGTGGAACATGAAGAGATCGATTTTGCCCATCCCAGTGAGGGGGAACTGGCCAGCATCCTCGACTTTTACGGCATCAGGTGGCGCTACGAGCCCACGACCTTTCCCCTGCGATGGGACCAAGAGGGCAATCTCCGGGAGGCCTTTTCCCCCGATTTTTATCTGGTGAACGAGGACCTCTATGTCGAGCTGACCACCCTGCGTCCCAAACTGATGCGCCTGAAACGCCGCAAGATCCGTCGCATGAAGGCCCTATATCCGCATGTGGAGGTCAGGCTGTGGGAACGCTCCGATTTTGTGCGGCTTTTGGAACGCTTTGGCATGCAGGAGCGCAGGCCCTCGTTGGTGGGCCAACGGGCAGTAGAGGAAGGCGATGACGAGGAATAATCATTCCATCGCCGAGGATATCGCCGAGAGCATCTACGACGAGGAGAGCATCCAAGAACGCATCGCCAAGATGGGCCGATGCATATCCGAGGACTATGCGGGGATGAATCCCCTGCTTGTGGGCGTGCTCAATGGCGTGGTCCTCTTTATGGCCGACCTTTTACGCTCCATCACCATCCCCGTCACCGTCGATTTTATGGCCATCTCCCGCTATCAGCCCGACAGGGAATCGGGCTCCGTGCGCATCACAAAGGACCTGGATCACACCATCTCGGGACGCCACGTCCTCTTTGTGGAGGATGTCATCGATACGGGATTGACCCTCAACTATCTGCTACGTACACTGCGCACGCGGCACCCCGCCAGCCTAAAGGTCTGCGTACTGTTCGATCGCCCCTACCGACGCCTGATCGACATTCCCCTGGCCTATCACGGTATGGAACTGCCCGACCGCTTTGTGGTGGGCTATGGGCTGGACGCCCGCGGCCTCTACCGCAACCTGCCCTACATCGGCGTGCTCAAGGATGACGTGGAGATACCCCACCCATAGTCAGCCCGTCCACAAAAGCGGCGCATATTTTTGCCAAAACGGCTTCGCTATGGCATAATTAAAGCCTGGAAGATAAAAAGAGGGCAAGCCGCTATTCCATGTCCAACTTTATTTACGTCACCTGGTCCGAGGGTGTCCACAGAGAAGAGATCGAGATACTAAAGAAGACGGTCGAGCAGGCGCTGGAATGGCTTTATCTACGCCGACCCGTGGCTCTCAAGGCGCCACCCCTGCGTATGCGCGTGCTGGGTACTCACCTCGTCCCCACCCCCATGCCTTACAAGGCGCGCAAGGGCACCCAATGGTACGTCGAGTCCAGCTATAACGATGAACTGAAGCGCATCATCGCCCCCCTGTTTTTAGAGCTCGTGCGTCAGGCCCCCTGGCAGCGTGTGGACCCCTCATATAACCTGGCCCTGCTGGACCGGGATCTCACCGATTATCCCTCGCCGCTGGCCAAGCTGCGCCCCGATCGCTACAGTCTGGGGACCAGCTACCCGGGGACGACGGCGGTCATGTCCGTCCGCCGCGTACGTAAACTGAGTGACGACCACGTGCGCCACCTGGCCATCGCGCGGCTTGTGCGCCATCATCTGGGACACGTGTTGGGTATACCCAAATTCGGACGCGAGAAGAATGTATCGCGGCTGGGATTGGAGATGCACTGTACCAGCCCCTGTGCCATGCGCCACGCGGCCACCGTGAACGAACTGGCCGCCTATGCCATAGAGGAATCGGAGATGGGATGGGGGTTCTGCGAGCGCTGCACGCGGGCTCTACACTCGGTCATACTGGACCACATCTATAACTGGAATTAGCGCGGTCGTCTGTCTATTTCAATCCTCGCTGCGAAATTCGATCCCCAGCTCCTGAGCGATGGCCTGCACATAGATTTCGTGCTCCACCTCATGAATACGCTCCTCCAGATCCTCGAGGCTGTCTGAGGGATATATGGGCACCTTTCGCTTGACGACCACGGGACCGGCATCCACCGCCTCATCGGGCACGCGATGCACCATCACGCCCGTATGCTCGATCTCTCCCCGCTGAAAGGCCTCATAGGCCTCCTCTATGGCGTGCATACCGGGAAAGGTGCCCGGCAGAGCGGGGTGAAGGTTCAGTACGCGATAGTGCTTGAGGAAAGCCATGCTGAAGACGTGCATCCATCCGGCCATGACCACCAGATCGGGGTCGTATGGCTCCAGCCTTTCGGCCAGATCCGCATCGTATTCCCGGCGGGAGAGACCCGCCTCAGGATAGGGCGCAAGGGGATGATAGATGGTGGGAATGTCATGTTTCTCTGCCCGCTGCAGGCCATAGGCATCCTCGCGATTGGAGACCACCACAGAGACCTCTGTATCGGGCAAGACACCCGCCTCGGTGGCGTCGATGATGGCCTGCAAGTTCGTACCCGTGCCCGATATGAGAACGGCCAAACGGTTCATATCATCTCCACCTGCTTTCCCGAAACATCCTTTACGATATGGCCCATCACGCAGGCCCCTTCCTCATCCATAGCCCCCAGGGCAGCCTCCACTTTGTCGGCGCCCAGGACCACCACCAGGCCGATGCCCATATTGAAGACATGATACATCTCGTCGCGATCGACGTCACCCGCCTCCGCGATGCGCTGAAAGAGGGGGGGGACCTGCCACGCGCCACGATCCACGATCGCCCGCGTCCCGGCGGGCAGGATACGGGGAATATTGTCCACAAAGCCACCGCCCGTGATGTGCGCCAGGCCCTTGACCTCGACCACCTTGCGCAGGGCCCGCACGTGGGACAGATAGGAGCGATGGGGCTTTACGAGGGCCTCGCCCAGGGTGCAGCCCAGATCCTCCTCATGCTTTTCATAGTCCGCCGCATCAAAGATGCTGCGCACGAGGGAGAAGCCGTTGGTGTGCAGGCCACTGGAGGGCAATCCCACCAGCACATCGCCGGGCGCGATGGTCGACCCATCGATGATCTCCTCCCGTTCCACCAGGCCGACGATGGTTCCCACCAGATCCATCTGGCCCGCGGCATACACGTCGGGCATCTCGGCCGTCTCGCCTCCCAGGATGGCACAGCCCGCCTCGCGGCAGGCGGCCGCCACGCCCTCCACGATGGTGGCGATCCGCTGAGGATCGAGGATTGGGGCAGCGATGTAATCGAGGAAAAAGAGGGGCTCGGCCCCCTGCACGAGAATATCATCGATACAGTGATTGACGATATCCCATCCCAGCGTCTCGTAGCTGTTCATGGCGCTGGCCACGATGGTCTTGGTACCCACCCCATCGGTGGAGGCCACCAGGACGGGATCCTCCAGCCCCTTAACGCCGCCAGCATGGTACAGGCCGCCAAAGGCCCCGATGCCCCGCAGAACCTCCGGGCCGTACGTGGAGCACACGGCCTCCTTTATCAATTCCACGGCCCTGTTCCCGGCCTCGATATCGACGCCCGCCGCCTCGTACGCCCCCCTGGTCACCCTATTCCTCCTGTAATCCCTTGGCGCCTATGTCCCGGCGCATCATGACGCCCGACCAGTGGATGCGATCGGCCCGGGCATAGGCCCTCTCCACGGCGCTCCGCAGATCGTCGGCCCAGGCCGTCACCCCCAGCACGCGCCCTCCATCGGTGAGGACACGGTCGTCCTCGCGCCTGGTACCCGCGTGGAACACAAAGGTATCGGGCATACCCTCCTTCAGGCCCTCTATCTCGTACCCCGTCTCGTACTCTATGGGGTACCCCCCCGAGGCCATGACCACACACACGCACGTCTTGTCCGACCAGCACAGTTCGATCTCGTCCAGGGTTCCGTCGATACAGGCTTCCAGCACCGCCACCAGATCGTTCTCCAAAAGGGGAAGGATGACCTGTGCCTCGGGATCGCCAAATCGACAATTGAATTCCAACACCTGGAAATCGCCATCGGAGAGCATGAGGCCGGCATAGAGCACGCCCACATAGGGATGGCCCGCACGCCGCAGGCCGTCAACCGTCGGCTGCAATACCTCATCCATCACCCGCTCCAACGTAGCCTCGTCCAAAAGGGGTGCGGGTGCATAGCAACCCATGCCCCCCGTATTGGGTCCCAGATCACCATCATAGGCCGGCTTGTGATCCTGGGCCAGCACCATGGGGGTCACCGTCTGGCCATCGGAGAAGGCCAGCACGGAGACTTCCTCCCCCTCCAGGCACTCCTCGATGACCACAAGGTCGCCCGCCTCGCCAAAGGCGCGCTCGCGCATGATCTCATCCAGGGCCTGTAAAGCCTCGTCATCGGTCTGACAGACGATGGAGCCCTTGCCCGCCGCCAGGCCGCTGGCCTTTACCACAATGGGCGCCGGATGCTCCTGGAGGTAGGCTTTGGCCCGGTCATACTCATCAAAGATGGCATAGGGGGCGGTGGGGATATCGTGGTCGCGCATGAAATCCTTGCTATAGGCCTTGGAAGATTCGATGCGTGCGGCTTTTTCACCAGGACCAAAAACACGTATGCCCCTATCCTGCATGGCGTCGGCCAGACCCAACGACAGGGGCACCTCTGGGCCCACCACGACCAGATCGACACTTGCCTTCTCGGCGTGATCGACCAGGGCGGAGATGTCGTCGGCAGCGATGGGGACGTTGGTGGCCAACGTCGAGGTGCCACCGTTACCGGGCGCGATCTGAATTTCGTCCACCTGGGGTGAGCGGTCCAGAGCCCAGACGAGGGTGTGCTCCCGGCCGCCAGAACCCACAACGAATACCTTCATACCCTCCTCCTTCAACTAACTTGACGTACGTGCTCCTCTTCGGTGATGAATCCTCCCGCCTTTTTCTCAAAGGGGTATTCGCCGACGAAACACGAGAGGCAGAAGCGATCAGCGGGGCGATTTGTGGCCTCCACCAGCCCCTCCAGGCTGAGATAGCCCAACGAATCGGCCCCGATATGCTCCTCGATCTCGGTTACGCTCAGGCGATGAGCGATCAACTCCTTGTAGGTAGCCATATCGACGCCCATAAAGCAGGGATGTTTTATGGGCGGCGAAGAGATACGCATGTGTATCTCGCTTGCCCCGGCCTCGCGCAGCAGGCGCATGGTGGGCTTGCTCGTATAGCCTCGCACGATAGAGTCGTCGACGACCACGATGCGCTTGCCCCGCAGGATGTCGGAAAGGGGGTTGAACTTGAGAGCGATACCCGCCTTGCGCAGGCGATCGCTGGGCTGAATGAAGGTACGTCCGATATAACGGTTCTTTATCAAGCCCTCGCCATAGGGAATGCCGGATTCCTGCGCGTAACCGATGGCCGCCGGTGTCGCCGAATCGGGCACGCCCATGACCAGGTCCGCGTCAACGGGATGCTCCCGTGCCAGCTGCCGGCCCAGAGACTGACGCACGCGATGGATGAGCTGGCCGTCGATGATGCTATCGGGTCGTGCAAAATAGATATACTCAAAGATACACAGACTGGATTTTTCCTTCGGCACACCCTGCACGATGCGGGCGCCTTCGTCATCGATGGTCACGATGGCCCCACGAGGGATCTCCTGGATGTCGCTGGCTCCCACGGTCTGCAGAGCACAGCTTTCCGAGGCCACGATCCACCCTCCGTTCAGACGGCCCATGCTCAGGGGACGAAAGCCCCAGGGATCGCGCACGGCATACAAGGCATCGCGGGTCAGGATCGTCGAGGAGTAGGCTCCCTTGGCCTCCCGCATCATGCCACGAATGCGCTCCTCCCACGTGTCGCCCTCGGCACCGGCCAGCATCTGAAGCATGACCTCAGTATCGGACGAGGAGGCAAGGCCCACGCCACGGGTAAAGAGGCTCTCCCGAAGCTCGTCCGTATTGACCAGATTGCCATTATGGGCCATGGCCACGGGACCCAGCGCCGAGTCGAGGAGAAACGGCTGGGCGCCCAAGCGGCGAGAGGATCCCGCCGTGGAATAGCGCACGTGTCCCACGGCGATGTGCCCCTGCAAAGGCTTGAGGTTGTCCTCGTTAAATACCTGGGACACGAGCCCCATCTCCTTGTGCAGCGTCGCGCGCTGTCCGTCGGAGACGGCGATCCCTGCGCTCTCCTGTCCCCTATGTTGTAAAGCATAAAGCCCAAAGAACGTGAGGCGCGCCACGGCCTCTCCTCGCGCATAGACTCCAAACACGCCGCACGCCTCCTTTGGCCCGTCATGATACATGCATCCTTCACACATGGCATCACAGCCTTTCCCACAGTTCATAGATGCTACGATGTGCCGCTCACCTCCTCATCAGCCGTAAGCACCTCATCCCGCATCGCGTCTTGATATTCGGCCACCGCCGAACGCAACCCGGCGTCGGAGAGGGCCAGTATCTTGGCCGCCGCCAGGGCCGCGCCCTCGGGCGCCAAGACGACGAGGGGAGCCACGCCGCTGGGCATACGCAGTGAGGAATAGATATCAGCGCCGGCAAAGGTGGAAGAGATGGGCGGGCAGGTGATCACGGGGCGGGCGGTGTTGGCATCCACCATGCCCCCCAGGGCGTTGGAGCGGCCCGCCACGGTGATATAAACCAGGGGCTCCTCCACATCCTCATAATCCTGCAAAAGGCGCAGGACGTGGCGCACGCTCTTGTGTGCCGATCCCACGTGAAGGTCATAGGGAATGTCCCAGGCGTCCAACGGCGCCGTGATCCCCTCCACGTGATCCAGATCGCTCTTGGAACCCATCACGATAACCACACGGCCCGACATATCAAACACCCTCCTGCAGATCCTCTTCCACGAACTCGTCGGTCATCTCGGCCACGATGGCATAGTTCCTCAACACCTCGGCCATGCCCTCATCGGTCACCTCGGGCATATCGCGATAGATCTGTTTGTCCAGCATCTTGTCCTTGTCGCCCTCGGGCCAGATGCGCCAGGAATCGTTGTCGATGACATCGGCCACCAGCAGACGCCCATCGGATGCGGCCCGTCCGAACTCGATCTTGCCATCGACGAGGGTGACGTCCTGTTTTGCCCAGGCTTCTTCCAGGATGTCGAACACCTGACGAGCCGTCTCTATCATAAATTCGATCTCGTCCTCGGTGGCGATGCCCCGCTCCACAATCTCCTCTTCAGTGATCAGGGGATCGTGTAGCTCGTCGGACTTGTACGTGAATTCCACCACCACGGGATCAAAGCGCGTCCCCTCCTCCACATCGGGGTTACGCATGATATAGTGCCCGGTGGCGATGCGGCGCATGATCACCTCCAGAGGGATCATGTCACACTTGGTCATGAGGTTGCTGGCCTCTCCCACCATGCCGATATAGTGGGTATCCACTCCCTCCTGCTCCAGCAAGTAAAACACGTTCGACGTGGTGCGACAGGCCAGCTCTCCCTTACCAGGCAAGGTGTCCATCCGCGTGCCATCGCCAGCGGAGATACTGTCCTTGTGAAACATATAGACCACATCCTCGTTCTCGGGATGTGCATAGATGATCTTGGTCTTGCCCTCGATCAGCTTCTCGCCATAGACCAGCGGTTTGAACGCCATACGAACTCCCTCCCACACAATAGCCGGACATAATGCTCAACTCCGAATGAAATTTAGTACCCCTCAACGAAAATTATATCATCATTGCCATTTTTTCTCCACTCTGCCCCCCATGATTCGCGCCAACTCCCGCGTGCGCTGCGGGGCATCGCCCACATCGGCCCCCGCGCCCACGATGGCGCGCACCTCTGTCGGCGAGAGATAGGCGGTGATGGCCTTGTCGGCGGCCAATAGATCCACCAGGGGATTTTCCTCGCCGTCCTGGATAACTTCCCAGGCCTCCATGCTGCAATCGCGGATACGCTCGTGCATCTCCTGGCGGCTGGCGCCCGCCTTGGCCAGGGCCATGAGGAGGGGCTCTGTGGCCGCAAAGGGGCCATAAGTGCGCATATTGCGCCGTATGGCCTCCCGGCCTACGTGCAACCCGCTCACCACCCGCCGAATGCGCCGCAGGATCTCGTCCACGGCCAGGAACGCCCCGGGCAGGACGATGCGCCGGTTGGCCGAATCGTCCAGGGTGCGCTCCAGGGCCGAGAGGGCCGCGTTGTCCCAGGCGGCGCGGGGTAGCCCGGCCACATAGCGGGCCAGGGAACAGGTGCTCTCCGAGGTGATGGGATTGCGCTTAAAGGGCATGGCCGAGGAGCCCACCTGCTGTTTGCCAAAGGGCTCGGATAATTCCCCGAAAACGGGAGACTGTAGCAGACGCAAATCCAGTGCGAATTTGTGTGCAGATTGGGCGATGGCCGCGAGGGTGGAAAGGACCTGATAGTCCATCTTGCGCGGATAAGTCTGGGTACTCACGGGATAGGAGGGAAGCCCCAACTCTTCCATGATGCGGCGCTCCATCTCCCGGGGGGTCATGTCGCTATCCTCCAACAGATGGGCATAAGAGGCCGACGTACCCACGGCCCCCTTGAACCCTTTGCCCCGTATGCGGGGGAGCAGGCGATCCAGCGCCTCCAGATCCTCCAAAAAGTCCTGCCCATACTGGGCCAGGCGGTAGCCCAGGGTGGTGGGCTCGGCGGGCTGAATATGTGTATAGGCCATGATGACGGTATCCGCCTCGGCCTCCATGCGCTCGGCAAAGGCCTCCAGGACGGCCACCAGCCTCCGCTGTATCAACCGAAGGCTCTCCCGAAAGCGCAAGGCGTCGGCGTTGTCCTCTATGTCCATGCTGGTGGCCCCCAGATGGATGATGCCCCCGCCCACGGGACACTGCTCGGCATAGGTCTTGACTTCGGCCATCAGGTCGTGGCGCAGCTCGGCCTCGATCTCCTGGGCCCGCTCCCAGTCGATGTCCTCCTGATGCTCCCGCAGATCCGCCACCTGCTCCTCGGTGACCAACCCCGCCTCCGCCTGGGCCGCAGCCAGGGCCACCCAGATGCGCCGCCACAGGCGGCGCTTGTTCGCCTGGGACCATATCCTGCGCATCTCCTCGCTGCCGTAACGCCAGGTCAGGGGAGAGAGGTACGTCTCATGGGTATACGCGGATAGCTCCGTCATCTCTTATGCTCCGTTTTTATAAACTACAGATCCGAATCTAAAGAACTGAACTCCTTCTCTGCATAGAAATATGGGCCTGGGGCCTTCAGGTCCAGGTCAGAGGCTCCTAGGGATCGATTGTAAGTGCCACGCAGCTGAACGCCCAAATACCCGCCCACGCTCATCCTACATGAAATCCCTGGCCGCTTCCACGCCGTTCCGAAAGAGCACGAGCCCCAATCCCCCCGACTCGCCCCGAGTCCAGCGGGGATGTTGCTGACGATAGATATGATCCTCGGGATGGGGCATGAGGCCGAAAACATTCCCCGCCCGGTTGCAGATGCCGGCGATGTCGTCCACGGAACCGTTGGGGTTGTAGGGATAGCCCGCGCGCTCTCGCACGGGTACCGAGGCCGAGAGATCGCCCTCGTCGGCCGACTCTCGGGGCCCCACATAACGCAGGACGACGAGATCATCCTCGACAAGTTCATGACGCACCGTCTCATCGCCCACGGCCAGGCGCCCCTCCCCATGGGCCACGGGACAAAGGATATCCTCTGGCAACTCCTGGGTAAAGAGGCAGGGACCGTCCTCCTCGGCCCGCAAGCGAACCCATCGACATTCAAAGTGGGCGCTACGATTGAAGGTCAGGGTCACGCGCTGTTCGGCGCGCACCTGCGACGCGGCGTGGGCCGGGCCGGGAAGATAACCCGCCTTGACCAGGGCCTGAAATCCGTTGCAGATGCCCATCACGGGCTTGCCCTGGCGGACGAACTCGTCCAGGGATTCCCGGAAACGATGCACCAGATCGTTGGCCCACAGCTGCCCGGCACCGAGGTCGTCGCCGTAGGAGAATCCCCCGGGCAACACCAGCATCTGATACGCCTGTAGTTCCCTGCTGCCGGCGATCAACTGATTGATATGCACGATCTCTGGCGCACCCCCGGCCAGTTCGCTGGCCTGCGCCGCCTCGCGGTCGCGGTTGGTGCCCGGCGCGTGCATGATCATCACTCGTGGCTCAGACATTGACGCCCCTCCCCGAATCAGCCTCACCTTCTATGTGACCCCGCCAGGCCTCCTCCAGCGCCTCCACAGAAAGGGAGAAGAGCGTCTCCTTTCCCTCCCCATAGACGGCCAGATGCGGCCCGCGATTGACGTGTCCGAGGCATCCATGGGGGATATCCTCCACCATCTCCTCAAAAGCCCCCACGTCCTCCTTTTTCACTTCCACGAGGTAACGTCCGTTGGATTCGGAAAAGAGCACCCAATCCGCGGCGAATTCTTGATCCCCACCCACTGGAACCTCGGACAGGGAAACCGAGGCGCTCAGCCGCCCGGCCAGGGCCATCTCGGCCAGGGCCACGGCGACCCCCCCCTCGGAACAATCGTGGCAGGCCCGCACCACCCCCGCCGCGATGGCCCTGTGCAGCGCCCGCGCCGTCGCCGGGCCCTCCACCGCACGCCCAGGCACCTCGCGGCCCACGGCATCGTGGAGGGCATAATAACGGGAGCCACCCAGCTCTCGCCGCGTCTCCCCCAGAATGTATATGGGGTCTCCCGCCTCCTTGAAATCCATGGTACACACTCGATGGATATCGGGCACGATTCCCATGGCCGAGATCAGCAACGAGGGCGGAACGGCCACCTGTTGGCCCGTGACCCTATCCGTGTACTCGTTGTTCAGGCTGTCCTTACCCGAGATAAAGGGCACCTCATAGTGCAGGGCCCCCTCATAGCACCCCTTGCAGGCCCGCACCAGGCTGCCCAGGCGATCGGGAATCTCGGGACTGCCCCAACAAAAGTTGTCCAGGATGGCGATGCGCTCCGGATCGCCCCCCACCGCCACCACGTTGCGCACCGCCTCATCGACGGCTGACAAGGCCATGGCACGTGGATCGATCTGCCCATAGGAGGGGTTAAAGCCGCAGCCCAGGGCAATCCCGCGCCAGGAACCAGAGGTCTCCAGCGGTTTGAGCACCGTGGCGTCAGACGGTCCGTCGTCCTCCCGCCCCACAAAGGGCTTTACGATCGTGCCCCCCTGAACCTCGTGGTCATAGCGCCGCACCACGTCCTCCTTGCTACGCACGTTGGCATGGCCCAGAATGCGCACAAGAGCGTCCCCCAAGGCCTCTCCGTCGGCAGCGATCTCTGAGGGCTCCTGATAGTCGGGCTGTTTCCACACGCCCTCAAGGCGCCGCTGCGGGAGCCCATGATGGAGGAACTCCATGGACATCTCGCCCACCACCTCGTCCTCGTAAAAGATACATAGGCGACCATCGTCCCGGAAGTTGCCGATGACGGTCATCTCCACCGAGTATCCCTCACAGATCTCACGCAGGCGCGCCTCGTTTTCTGGCGGCACGGCCAGCACCATACGCTCCTGAGCCTCCGAAAGCCATATCTCCCAGGGCTGCAACCCATGATATTTGAGGGGCACGCGTTCCAGATGCACCGTCACGCCGGTCTCCTCGCCCGTCTCGCTCACCGCCGAGGAGAGTCCTCCCGCTCCACAATCGGTGATGGCCGTGTAGAGGCCCTCGTCCCGCGCCTCCAGGATGGCATCCAGCATCTTTTTTTCCTCGATGGGATTCCCGATCTGCACCGCGCTGCCCGATATCTCTCCCGTCTCATCGGTGAGCTCGGCGGAGGAGAAAGTGGCCCCATGAAGCCCATCGCGGCCCGTGCGTCCTCCCAGGACGACCACCAGATCGTCGGGTTGCACAGCCCGGGGGTGCGCCCCCTTGGGGGCGATGCCTACACAACCACAGTACACAAGGGGGTTGGCGATATAGCCGGGATCGAAATAGATGGTGCCGTTGACGGTGGGGATGCCCATCTTGTTGCCATAGTCCTCGATGCCCGCGATCACGCCGTTATAGATGCGTCGGGGATGCAAAACGTTCGTGGGCAGGGCCTCGTTCTCTGTATCCAGCGGACCGAAGCAGAGGATGTCCGTGTTGGCGATGGGGCGGGCCGAGACGCCGATGATATCCCGCACCACGCCGCCCACACCAGTGTTTGCCCCACCAAAGGGCTCCAGGGCAGAGGGATGGTTGTGGGTCTCCACCTTGAAAGAGACCGCATAGTCGTCGTCAAAATCGACGATGCCGGCATTATCGACAAAGGCGGAGCGCACCCAGGGCGCCCCCACCCTTTGCGTCGCCCCCCGCAGGCAGGTGGCGATCAGGCTGTCGATACGCTCATGCGAGGTGCCCTCTTCCGTGATCTCGGTATAGTCGATGATACTCTTGAACGTCTTGTGTATGCAGTGCTCCGACCACGTCTGGGCCAGGCTCTCCAACTCCA
The DNA here is from genome assembly GCA_964567975.1 of uncultured Anaerolineales bacterium. Lineage (GTDB taxonomy): Bacteria > Chloroflexota > Anaerolineae > UBA1429 > UBA1429 > JAWLEV01. Next base: position 14,097 of record CAZMOW010000025.1, read on the forward strand.
CGTCGGTGGGTTCCCTACCCTCCGCGCGAAAGTAGCGCTGCACAGCGCGCATCTCGCCCACGTCAAGGGCCAGCAGGCGCTCGTGGGAAAGGCGCAGCAGTTCATCTTCTTCCTCTATCTGTGTGAGGGGTATCCTCTCGGCGCGAGCCTCGGCCGGCGGCAACTCCACGCGGAGGTGAGAATCCAACTGCCCTATCTCGAAATACTGGATCACATCATTGTACAGCAGGCGCTCGGCGATAAGCCCCATCTCCTCCTCGGTCAATTGACCATAGAGGAGGTAACTCTGCGCCGAGGCCGCGTCGTGCAGGCTCGTCACACCCAACAGGTGAGCATGGGAGAGCAGGTTGTCGGCCACGCTGTCGGTCACGCCCTGCAGCAACCCCACCTCGACGCGCACGGCGCCCTCTGGGGTGGACACGGGCGCGGAAGCCAGCCCCCAGCGCGCCCGCTGCACCACAGGGTCCACCAACAGCTCATCACAGAGCCGCTCGACCTCCACCTCGCCCATGTCCCCTCTCAGAAAGTAGAGATCATCGCGCACCACGCGCTGCACCCCTCCGATGCCCAATGCAGCGATGTCGTCCAGCAAATAGTCTTCTGACATCTCCCCCGGTAGGGGGATAACCTCTACACGATAGACTCGATCCAAAAGCCGCCCCCTCTTTTTTTACTCGCACGTCAGAATAGAACGATCAATCCACATGCAACGCTTTCTAATTATGTAAAAATTGGATCTACTGAAAGAAGCTTGATGAGTTGCGTGGCACTTGACGGCCGTCCTCCAGCAATCTGCTTTTGTTATATGCAGAGTATGCTTTTCCACTGTAGGTTCTCGCGAAAGTGTCACACAACTGAACGTCTAACACTTTTTCAGCCAAGCTAAGCCTTGTTCTGCAATAGAAGGGAATATACTGAGCATATTCCTCGCTCAGGGCTGCACCTGATAATTCGGCGCTTCCTTGGTGACGACGACGTTATGGGGATGACTCTCCAAAAAGCCCGCGCTGGTGATGCGTACGAACTTGGTCCTCTTGTGCAACGCCTCCAGATCCTCTGCGCCCACATATCCCATGCCCGAACGCAGTCCGCCCATGAGCTGGGTCATGGTATCGGCAACGGTTCCCTTGTAGGCCACGCGCCCCTCGATACCCTCCGGCACGACCTTTTCTCCCCCACCATTTCTCCTTCTAAGCGTGGAGACCTGGCCGGCGGCGTAGCGGTCGCGGCCATATCGCTCGCGCATGGCTGCCAGGGACCCCATACCACGATATTCCTTGAAGCGGCGCCCCTCATAAATGACGACCTCGCCAGGGCTTTCCTCCACGCCGGCCAGCAGGTTGCCCAACATGACACAGCTGGCCCCCGCGGCCAAGGCCTTGGTAATATCCCCCGAGTAGCGTATGCCGCCGTCAGCGATGATGGGCACGCCCAGCTCCGCTCCCGTCCGGGTACAATCCATAATGGCCGTCAGCTGGGGCATGCCCACGCCAGCCACGACCCGGGTGGTACAGATGGATCCCGCGCCCACGCCCACCTTGACCACGTCGGCACCGGCGGAGACGAGATCTCGCGTCCCTTGTGGGGTAACCACGTTCCCCCCCACGATGGCCACGTGCTCATACAGGGACTTGAGCTTTTCCGTGGCTTTGAGCACGGCCTGGGCGTGGCCATGGGCCGTGTCCAGGGCCAGCAAATCGACACCCGCCTCCACCAGCGCCGCCGCCCGTTCCAAATAGTCGGATCCCACGCCCACGGCAGCCCCCACCAAAAGCTGACCGTTTTCGTCCTTGGCGGCGTTGGGATAATCGATGCGTTTCTGAATATCCTTGACCGTGATCAATCCCTTGAGGTTGAAATCGTCGTCCACCAGGGGCAATTTCTCGATGCGATGTTTCTGGAGGATCTCCTGTGCCTCCTCAAGCGTGGTACCCAGCGAGGCGACGATCAGATCGTCGGAGGTCATGTATTCGGTAACCAGATTGTCGTCCTCGACGGCAAAGCGGATGTCCCTGTTGGTGAGAATGCCCACGAGTTTCCTCTCCTCCACGATGGGCACGCCAGAGATGTGATAGTGAGACATGATCTCCTTGGCCTGGCCCAGGGTCGCCGTGGGCGGCAGGGTGATGGGATCGACGATCATTCCCGATTCGGAGCGCTTGACCTTATCCACCTCTCCGGCCTGATCCTCAATGGAACAGTTGCGATGCAGGACCCCGAGGCCGCCCTGGCGGGCCAGGGCTATACACATCCGCCCCTCGGACACGGTATCCATAGCCGCAGAGAGCACGGGGATATTCAGGCGAATATGGGGGGTAAGCTGTGTCGAAACATCGGCCTCGGCGGGAAGCACGGAAGACGCTTGTGGAACGAGCAGCACATCGTCAAAAGTCAGCGCCTCACGCCAGTTACAGGGATCAACTGTGGCCATGATTCCTCCTTTTGTTCACAAACCCGTTCGCCCACTCTTTACGAGTGGGCGAATCGCAAAATCCGTCAGATTGGCCAGCGGAGGGCGATGAGATCGTCACGCTCCGCCCCCACAGAGATCAAGTCAATGGGAATTTTCAGCAACTCGGACACCCGTCTGCAATATCCCTTCGCATTGAGGGGCAAATCCTCAAAACTCCGCACGGCGCTGATGTCCTCCTGCCAGCCCGGCACCGTCTCATAGACGGCCTCAACCTGGGCCAGAATGTCGGTATCCAGGGGATAGCTCTCCAGTTCCGTGCCATCGGGCAGGCGATATGCCGTACAAATTTTTATTTCGTCCAGCCCACTCAGAATATCAAGCCTCGTGAGCGCCAGCCCGGTAAGCCCATTCACGCGCGCCGCATAGCCCAGGCAGACCAGATCCAGCCAGCCACAGCGGCGGGGACGTCCCGTCGTCGTGCCGTATTCGTGGCCCCTCTCACGGATCCACTCCCCCGTCTCTCCCTTGAGCTCGGTGGGAAAGGGACCCGCACCCACACGAGACGTATAGGTCTTGACCACCCCCACGATATTCTTGATCTTCAGGGGACTCACGCCCGTTCCCTGGCAGGCACCTCCCGCCGTGGGGGATGAGGACGTCACGTAGGGATAGGTGCCAAAGTCGATATCCAACATGGTGCCCTGGGCCCCCTCCAATAGTACCTTCTCCTCTCGCGCCAGGGCCTCGTTGATAAGCACCGTGGTGTCGGTCACAAAGGGGGCAATGCGTTCGGCAGCCGGCCGGTAGGCTTCCACGATCTCTTCCACCGTCAGAGGCTCCTCCTCGAATAGGCGCGTGATCTGCAGATTGACGCGCTCCAGAACTTCCTCCACCCTGTGCGCAAAGCGATCCACATCACAAAGATCCTGCATGCGCAGGCCACGCCGCGCTACCTTGTCCGTATAGGCGGGACCTATACCCCGCTTGGTGGTACCTATGGCCTGGTCGCCCCGCATCTTTTCCTCCAGCCCGTCGAACAGGGGATGATAGGGCATAACCATGTGAGCGTTACAGCTTATATACATATTCTCTATGGATATCCCCTTGCCGTCAAGGATATCGAGTTCCTCGACCAGGGCGGGGGGATTGATGACCATCCCATGACCGAGCACCGCTTTCACCTCGGGCCTCGTGATCCCCGCCGGAACCTGATGCAACTTGAAAGTCGTGTCCCCGATCACGACGGTATGTCCCGCGTTATTGCCTCCCTGATAACGGACTACCATGGAAGCGCGCTCAGCGAGGTGATCGACAATCTTGCCCTTCCCCTCATCACCCCACTGGGAACCAACAACGACGGTCACTGGCATAACAACCTCCTCGATAACCAAAATTGAGGGTACATCCCCCACGCGCCCCAAGCGGTTCCGCTTTAAAAAAACCAAACATAAAACATCCCCTCTTCAATATTTCCTTGCAGAGGAGACGTCCGCGTCCACTCAAAAGGTCGCTTATTCTCCTTTGCAAGTATAACACAACCCCCAACCCTTGCCAATCTCTCGCGCCCAGGCTATGACCGTCAATTGTCCCCTATCCTTCTCCCCCCTATAATACGCTATGGAAGGAGTCAACCCATGGAACAAAAAGTATCCCTCATCTTTACCGTTCTGAACGAGGCGGCATCCATAGAGGTGCTACTGGAATCCCTGTGCGCGCAGACGCGCCTCCCAGATGAGGTGGTGGCAGTGGACGGCGGCTCGGATGATGGGACATACCAGAAGCTGAAGCAGTTCGCCCAGGAGGCACCTTTCCCCGTCCAGGTTCTCTCTCGCCCGGGCAGCAACATCTCTGAGGGACGAAACGTGGCCATCGCCCATGCCCAGGGTCCCCTCATCGCCTCCACGGACGCCGGGGTACGGCTGGAAACGGATTGGCTAGCGGAACTCTTGGCACCCCTTGAGGATTCCAACGCCACCGACGTGGTGAGCGGTTTCTTTGTGCCCGATCCCCACTCCCTCTTTGAACGGGTTCTGGGCGCCGTGACCCTGCCCCGGCCAGAGGAAATAGATCCACAGACCTTCTATCCTTCCTCCCGTTCCGTGGCTTTCTATCGTCGGGCCTGGCGGGCCGTCGGGGGATATCCGGAATGGCTGGACTACTGTGAGGACCTCCTTTTCGATTTCGCCCTGCGCGAGGCCGGGTTCACCTTCACCTTCAATCAAAACGCGGTGGTGCATTTCAGGCCCCGTTCCACGCTAAAGGCCTTTTTCAAGCAGTACTATCGCTATGCGCGGGGAGACGGCAAGGCCGATTTCTGGCGTTACCGTCACGCGGTGCGTTATGGGTTTTACCTGCTCGCATGCCCCCTCCTGGTGGCCTTGGCCCTCTTTGTACACCCCGCCTGGGCACTCGTCCTGATCGGCGGACTGACCGCCACCATGTACAGGCCCTATCGCCGTCTGGCGCCCCATCTGCACGACCTGTCCTGGGAAAAACGCCTGCGGGCCTGCGCCTGGGTGCCCTCGATCCGATGGATGGGCGACGTGGCCAAGATGCTGGGCTATCCCGCTGGCGTGTGGTGGCGCTGGCACCATGCCCCTCAAAAGCCCTGGCCCAAGCGGCAGATCTAGAGCGCCTGTTCGCGATCATATCCCCTTCGAGCCCGCCCTTTGTTTACAGAACCCCTTTGTACTAGAATATGGGCGCCATAATAAAGAGGGAAGGATATGCTGGATCTGGCCATCGTCATCGTTAACTATAATACGCGCGACCTGCTGGATAACTGCCTGCAATCCATACGCCGCGGCAGCGGGGATCTGGAAATGGAGGTTGTGGTGGTAGACAACGCCTCCTCTGATGGTAGCGCAGATATGGTGCGCGCCAAACATGGATGGGTGCACCACCTCCTGGAAACCGATCAAAATGGGGGCTATGCCTATGCCAACAATCGGGGGCTGTGCTATCTCGGCTACGCCAGTGGCGAGCCCTCTGCGTCCCTGCCGCGATATGCCCTGCTGCTGAACCCCGACACCGAGCTTCCGGAGGGCGCCCTGGCCACGATGATGGCCTTTATGGATAAACACGAGGACGTGGGCGTTGCCGGTCCCAAGCTGGTGCGCGGGGACGGCAGCCTGGACAAGGCCTGCCGACGGAGCTTTCCCAGCCCCCTCATCTCCTTTTACCACCTGAGTGGCCTGGGCAAGCTCTTTCCCAAGAGCCGGCGCTTTGGGCGCTACAATATGACCTACCTTTCGCCTGACACGAGAACCGACGTCGATGCCGTCGTGGGAGCCTTTATGCTCATACGCTCAGAGGCCCTGGAGCAGGTGGGACTGCTGGATGAATCCTTTTTCATGTATGGCGAGGACCTGGATCTCTGTTATCGGATCAAGCAAAAGAGCTGGCGCGTCGTGTATAATCCAGAGGTCACCGTGCTTCATCTCAAGGGGGCAGCCAGCCGCAAGGCGAGCCGGCGGGCCATCATCGCCTTCTACGAAGCCATGAGAATATTCCACAACAAGCACTATCGTTCACAAACCTTCTTTCTGATCAACTGGGGCGTCAACGTGGGAGTATTCCTGTTAAAACAGTGGGCCCTTTTTTTGGACCGCCTGCGCCCTCCAGAACACAAACGGGTAGCCTCTGCCTAGGGAGCGAATATGTCGAATAGAGAAAGGGTTTTATTAGAAATTCTGACCATTGCTGTGGATCTGACCATGGCCGCCCTGGCATTCTATATCGCCTATCAGGTTCGCATCCTGGTGCCCTTTCCCGTTCTCCTCCGCCTGGGGCCCTTTGGCAATTATATCAGCGAACTCGCATTGCAAGTCGCGAGCTTTTTAGTGACATTTTCCTTCTTTGGTCTATATCGTCTGCGTTGGGAGGGGTCGCGCATCGATCTCTTTTACACCGTCGTCGCGGCCACTTTTGTGGCCACCCTGATGGCCACGGCGCTCACCTACCTGATCCTCTTTCAAGACCGGGAACTGGCCAGAGGCATGATTCTCTACAGTTGGGCCCTTTCCGTGCCCCTGGTGCTCATGGGACGTGGACTCACAGGATTATTGAAAAGATACGTGCGACGCTGGCACCCGGAGCGACTCCTGTTCGTGGGCAGTGGCGATGCGGCGCGCATACTATTGCAAAAAGTATCCCAGTCCCCCAAGTTGGGATATGAGGTTGTCGGGTTCGCCGACGATGAACGCGTGGGCAATCGCGTGGCCGGCCTCCCCGTGCTCGGCTCCCAAAGCGATCTGGCCTCCATCGTACGCGAACATGACATACAAGAAGTGGTGATCGCCCTCCCGGACGCCTCCCACGAGGAACTGTTGGACATGATCGCCGATTGCGAGAGTGAGAGGGCCACGGTACGCATCTTTCCCGATGTGTTCCAGATCATCGCCTCCGAAGTGCGCATGAGCGACATGGACGGGCTTCCTCTCCTGACCGTGCGCGATGTGGCCCTGCGAGGATGGAAGCTGGCCGCCAAACGCGCCCTGGACCTCGTCGTGAGCGTGGGGGGGTTGGTTTTTCTCTCCCCCCTCATGCTGCTCATCGCCCTGCTGATCAAGCTCGATTCCAAAGGTCCCGTATTCTATGCCCAAAAGCGCGTGGGCCTGGACGGGAAACCATTCTACATGCTCAAATTTCGTTCCATGCAAGAGGATGCGGAGGAGGAGACGGGGCCCGTGTGGGCCAGAGCGGACGATCCGAGACGCACATGGATGGGGCACTTTATGCGCAGAACCTCCCTCGATGAGCTGCCCCAGCTCATCAACGTGCTGCGCGGGGAGATGAGCCTGGTGGGTCCCCGCCCAGAGCGCCCCGTCTTTGTGGAGCAGTTCCGCCAGGTGCTCCCCCGCTATATGGAACGACACAACGAAAAGGCGGGGATGACGGGGTGGGCACAGGTGAACGGCCTGCGGGGCGATACCTCCATTGTGGAGCGCACCAAGTACGATCTCTACTATATCGAGAACTGGTCTCTTCTCTTCGACCTCAAGATCATCGTGCGCACCTTTGTGAACCAGTTTCGAGGCAACCGAAACGCGTACTAGCGCGCCGTCGAAAAACTATTGGGATACCCCAGGATCAAATCCCGCCGTGCCCGGTGGGCCGGGCCACCTTTCCCTAAAGATATCCCTTCACCCGTTTCCTCGACGGGACACCCTTTTTCTCCGGTGTGCGCTACGACCGCCCCCTCGCCATGCGCAACGCAAAGGCATCATAGGCTTCGAGGGTGTGTGCCAGATCCTCCTCGCCGTGTTGATAGGAAACGGCCCCCAGACCGTGGACCACGTTGACCTGATGTAGCAGCAGGCCGAGCTTCAGTCCCTCCTCGCGCAAGCGGAGGCCACAACACTGCGGATCCATGAATTCCTCGCCACGGAAGGGCGGATGCTCCGCCTCCAGGGGAAAGTAGACACCTCCAACGGAACTGCCAGGGACGGCATCGTTGCCATAGCCAGTGCAGCGTGCAACCACTCCGCGGTCGGCGAACACCTTTTCGATACCCCGTCGCAGCTTCTCTCCCTTGGCGGCCAGCGCGGGATAGATCTCCCCCTCATGTCCCACGAGATACTCGACCATGGTTTGTCCGGCCAAAAGGGAAAGGGGATGCGCGGAAAAGGTGCCCCCATTGAACCACACGCGCCCCTCGGCCCCCTCGCTTATCAGTTCCATGACATCGCCACGGCCGACGACGGCCGAGAGGGGCATGCCCCCGCCGATCACCTTGCCAAAGGTAGAGAGGTCCGCTTCCACATCATAGAGCCGCTGTATCCCTCCAGCACAGAACCTGAACCCCGTGATCACCTCGTCGAGGATGAGCAGTGCTCCATATTCTCGCGTCAGTTCACGAGCGGCGCGCATAAAGGCACCCGTGGCGGGGATGAACCCCATGCTACTGGGGCAGGGCTCGAGGATAAAACAGGCAATGCGATCGCCAAAGGTCTCAAATATCTCGGTCAATCTCTCCACGTCGTTGAAACGCGCCACGATGATCTCTTCCTCCGTGGCCTCGGGCACGCCGGCGGAATCCACCCGATCAAAGCCCCCCTCAACGCGGTGCACACCTTTTAGGGTAAAGGGACTCGCCCCGTGCCAGCCGCCGGCCACCTTTAGGACCAGATTTCTCCCCGTATAGGCGCGCGCCATCATGATGGCGTACATGGTAGCCAGGGTGCCAGATGTCGTGAACCGCACACGCTCCCCCCCGATTGCATCACACAAAAGCGAACCGAAGGCAGCCTGGCGCTCCTCCAACATGCCGGTCTGTAGCCCCGCGCCCTCTTCCAAGGCTTCCACCAACCTGCGGCGCACGACAGGGGGATTATGCCCCAGAATGTTGGCATAGTGTCCCTGCCAGAAATCGCATATCTGATGGCCATCCACATCATGCACATGGGCTCCCTCGGCCTTGGTAATATGAAAGGGATAGGGGGCAAACGCGCGCGCTCCGTGGCTTATTCCGTCTACGAGCACCCTGCTGGCCTGCGCATGTGCCGTTCCAGAATGAGGATACGCCCTCTCATACTGTTCCCGGAGTTCGGTGATGAAATACTGGCAGTCGCTTTCGATCATGGTAGAAAATCTCTCCTTCGGATGGGGGTTCGATGTCCTCGACAACCCATACTATAGCCGGAAATGGCAAACCATCAAGAAATCGCCCTTGAGGGGATAGATCCGCTCCCGCGCGCCAGCACTCCTCGCACATCTGGGCCATCCGCCTCCTCCCCCTTCAGCGAAGGGACATTTTCCCAACAGCCACGTCTATAAAGGATGACCTGCAGCCGCAACAGACGGGGCCTCTGGCGATTATGTATGGGAGAGCGAGAGGGAACGCTAGAGAATCATGTGTTTGACAAACGGGATCCGCGCGTTCACGTGGCACCAAGGGACTGTAAGCTGGGCACCTGTTCTGAGGGCTGCGGCAGGTGACGGGCCAGCCGGGTGAACCCCGTGGTCAAAGCCTCCTCGCTGGCGCACAGGGAGATGCGCACGTAGCGATCACAAAGGTCACCAAAGGCACAACCAGGCGCCACGGTCACCTTTTCCTCTTCCAGCAACTCACAGGCAAAATCCAGAGAATTCAGGGGCTGTCCCGAAATGTCCACCAGCATGTAAAAGGCACCCTGGGGATAGGAAACTTTTAGTCCGAGTTCCTCAGCCAGATCGACGGCCAGGTCACGCCTTTCGCGATAATGCTCCAACATCTCCTGCACGCAATCCTGTGGCCCCGTGAGGGCGGCCGTGGCCGCGTGTTGGGCGACAGTGTTCACGCAGGATATGATAGGCTCCTGAATCTTGATCATGGCATGCACCACGTCATCGTTGGCCGCCACATAGCCCACGCGCCAACCTGTCATGGAATACGTCTTGGAGACGGTAAAGATACTTATCACACGCCCCTCATCGTCCCACCGGGCGGGGCTAACATGCTCTCCCTCAAATATCAGGCGATCATAGGTCTCGTCGGAGACGAGATACAGATCATGTCGCCGGCAGAAATCAAGACATTCGCGCAAAACCTCTTTGGGATAGACGGCCCCGGTGGGGTTGGAGGGGCTGTTGATAAAAAGGGCCCGTGTGCGCTCGGTGACCATCTCGTCAAGGGCCTCGAAATCGGGGATAAAGCCGCCATCGATCAACGTGGGATAGAGCCTGCAATCTGCGTGGACGAGCCTGGAAGCCATCACAAAATTACCATAGCCGGGATCGGGAAGCAAGATCTGATCGCCCGGATCGAGAAGAACCGCCATGGAAGCAAAGACGCCTTCCATGGCGCCGATAGTGACGACGATCTGTTCCGGAGAGACGTGGAGGTCGTTCTCGCGAGCCAATTTCGTCGCCGCGGCCTTGCGAAGGCGCCACATGCCCGCGTTGGCCGTATATCCCGTATAGGCATGACGTGCAGCGTCCACGGCCGCCTCGATGATGTGAGAGGGCGTCGGGAAATCCGGCTGCCCGATCTCCAGGTGAATGGCGTCGGGCACCTGAGCAGCCCGATCCAACATGAAACGGATGGGAGAACGTTCGATGCCGTTGACCGTGCGGGACAAATCCTTCATCTTTATCTCCTCGAGAATAAAAAGCACCGTGCAGCCAGATCCTGCTTCGCTGCACGGCGTATGTGCCGAATACTCTCAACTCTGAGTACGAACTTTTAAGAAGGATACCGAACAGGGGAGTTTTTGTCAAGTCGCAGGAGTATACCAAATCTCTTCCGCAAGAATTACACCTTTCAGGATAAATATTGTATACTTTATAAGTATTCCTTATTATCCTCATACCAATACGGAAACATGTTGTAAGGAGATGGCCTCTCATGATCCACAGAACGGTTCATTCAAAGCAAAAAGCTCTCCGGTACAGTGTCCTCTGCTTAGGTTTTATCTTGGTCATACTCAGCAGCGCTACGCTGGCGGGGTGCCAACCCGCTGCCGAGGCCACGCCGCCGCCGGCCACAGCCGTTGCAGAGTCCCAGGCCACGGCTACACAGCCCGCTGCCAATCCAACCACCCCCGTGGCTGCTGACAACACCACCTCTCCGACCAAGGTTGAAGAGACATCCACGGAGAAGAAGTCCTTCCAGCTTACGATTCTACACACCAACGACACCTATGGAGAAGTGGATCCCTGCGGTTGAGGGATCCCCAAGGGTGGCTTGGCCCGTCGGGCCAGCTTTATAGAGGAGGAACGGCAGAACAACGAGAATCCTCTTTTTGTCCTTGATGCGGGAAATTCCCTCGCCGGTACGCTGATATCGCTCCAGAGCAAGGGAGGCGTCATCGTGGAGGGGATGAACGCCATGGGCTACGATGCTTTGACCCTGGGACGCATGGAATTTGCCCTGGGACTGGAGACGCTCAAGGGAATAAAGGAGAGCGCCGATTTCGTCCTGCTGTCCGCCAACGTAGTGGAAAAGGACTCCCAGGATCTCATCTTTGAACCCTATGTGGTACTTGAGCGCCAGGGCATTGCGGCGGGCATCGTAGGGCTGAGCGAGGCCGATGTCAAAGCAGCCTCTGAAATGGAAGAACAGACCCAGGTGCTCGATCCCTCTGAGACAGCCCAGCGATACGTGGACGAACTACGCGACCAGGTCGACGTCCTGATCATCCTCTCACATCTGGGGCTGGACGAGGACAAGGCGCTGGCCGAAAAGGTACCGGAGATCGATATCATCGTCGGCGGCAACACCAAAAAGTTGATGCGCGAGCCCGAGCGGGTGAACGACACGCTGATCGTCCAACAGGGTTTCTCCGGAGAATGGATAGGGCACTTCCAGGTGGACTTTGACACCCAGGGCAATCTGGTGGATGGAGAGATAGAGGCCATCGCCCTGGATGACGGCTATGCCGATGACGCAGACATGGTGGAGATGCTTGAGAAATGGAAGGCCCTCCATCCCTCGCCGACACCACGGCCCACCAGTACGCCGGCTAGCTAACCTCGTTTTACCCTTTGTCGTATGCCTGAACTGAAAATGGACCACGCTGCAGAGAGGGAATAGCGCCTTCCTCTTAGAGGGGCTCTATTAGAAGAGCCCCTTCTCTATTCCCGGCCATCCAGGCTCTCTCGAAGCGCCCGCAGCTCTTCCAGGATGCGGGCGAGAAGAGCGATCGCCGAGGCTTCCTCCAGATCCGCACCCTCAACTGCCGGTTTCGGCCCCCCAACGCGATACTCTCGTACAGCAGAGAGTATCTTTTCATGGATGGCCTCATACTCCTCAAGGCCGACCAGAGACGCTTCGGCTGCGGTGCCCTGACTGTAGCCGGCCGTGTGTATGGCCAGTCCCCCTATGCCCATCCATCTATCCACGGGACCTCGTTTGATAGAAATGTTGGTGATCATGTTGTAGGGCACCACATCCACCGTTTTGGTGATGATTCCCTTGTGCACCATCACCTCATCATCCAAGAGTTCGTACTCCAGTGAGCGATAGTAGGCCGGTATGACAATCAGTAACACGGGCCCGAGCCACACAACATTGGCCACCATAAAGATGACCACGTACCACCAGCCCAACTCAGGAATCAGTCCCAATAAGACAAAGGGAAAGATAAAAAAGAAAAAGATGAGCAGGGTGTTGATCCTGTATTTCGCCTTCAGTTTCTCGTGGGGCCTTGTGATCGTTCTATTTTCCATAGCCTTCTCTCTTCTTTCATGGCCGGAGCCCCGTGTTCCTTCGGTCACCCTCAGCGGCACACACGGAATAGGCGTACTGTAACGCCTCCAGGGGATCTCCCCTGGGCGTGAACTCGTGCCCCACATAGAGGTCATAATCGGTCTCGTCGATGGCGCGGCAGATGCCCGTATAGTTCAGTTCCTGCGTATCATCCAGGTCACGACGGCCCGGATTGCCCGCCGTGTGAAAGTGGCCGATCCAGTGGATATTTCCTTGAATGGTGCGGATCAGATCCCCCTCCATGATCTGCATATGGTAGATGTCGTAGAGCAACTTGACGCGGGTGCTGTCCACCATCTCGCAGAGGGCCACCCCCCAATCGCTGTGATCGCACTGGTAGCCGGGGTGATTCACTTTCGAATTGAGCAGTTCCACGTTCAGATTCACCCCTTTTTCCTCCGCGTACGGGGCGATGCGTCGCAATCCCTGAGCACAGGTGACCATGCCCTCCAGGTCGCTCTGCCCCGGATTGCGGTTGCCGCTGAAGCAGATCAACCCCTCGATGCCATGTTCAGCAGCCAGATCGATGGAAGCGCGCAGCTCCGCCTCGATACGCTCGTGGTTTTCCCTCTTGTTGAGCCCATCCTGCAGAGAATTGTGCCCCACCATGCTTGCCACCGCCAGATCGTATCGCGCCGCCGTCTCCACGATCTCTTCCAGATCCTCCCCCGGCTGCATGATCTCTATGGCCGCGTAACCGATCTCCGCGATCGTCCGATAGAAATCATCCAACAACATCCGCTCGGGCTCGAAAAAGAGCGGCAACACCACACATTGTTTCACGGGCATCTTTGGCCTCCGTTTCATCCATCCTCAATCAATACTGCACACCCAATTTGACGCCAGCCTCGGCGTGGGCGGCCACCCGAGGATATTCCTCCAACAACTCGTCAAAGGGTACCACGGGCCGCACGATGGGCTCGCCGGTGATGGCACCCTCGCAAAGTAGTCGCCAGCAGACGGCATAGATACGGTCGTTGTCCCAGCGCGGGTACTCGCGATTGGGCTCGCTACAGGCCCGCGAAAAGATCACGTTGGGCACGTTGATGTGCGACTCGGCGCCCAGGTCCAGCCCTGGTCCATAGGGTGCGGGGAAGGACCCCAGCACCACATTGCCCCCATAGGCCACCCCACGCAGAGCCTGTTGAACCGCATCCTTTGCGCCACTATAGTCGATGGCCACGTCCACGCCTCGGGTCTCCGTGGCGCGCTTGATCTCCAGGCCCGTATCGCACGCCGTGGGGTCCAGCGTAAGATCCACACCCAACCCCTCGGCCACATCCCGCCGATTGGACAGGGGCTCGACACCGATGACGGGGTATGCCCCGACCAGCCTGGCGAACTGCACTACCATGAGCCCGATGGCGCCTAGTCCAAAGACGGCCACGGCATCGCCAACGCGGACCTGCCCATCGCGTACAGCACTCAGGGCGAAATCGGCAGGATCCAGACAGACGGCCGATTTCCAGGACATGTCGGGGGGCATTCTCCAACAAGCATCCTCCTTCACGACACAGGTCTCGCGGAAGGAGCTATAAACGCACACCCGATCTCCCACACCCACACGGCCGACCTCCGATCCGACCGCTTCCACCTCCCCAACCATCATGTTGCCCACGTGGAAGGGATACAGGCCTCCCCCCTCCACGTCACGGCGAAAGACCTGATACTCGGGATCGTAAACGCCCCTGGCTCCCGCGTAGCCCTTGAAAAAGGCCATCTCTGTGCCGTGCTTCGCCGCCGCGAATTGG